>JAUXII010000131.1 GCA_030621075.1 Lentimicrobiaceae bacterium | reverse complement strand
GTCCTTCCCTCAAACTCAAACGGTTTGGTCACGATGGCAACAGTCAGGGCACCGGCTTCTTTGCACTGCTTGGCAACCGTTGGACAGGCGCCTGTCCCTGTTCCTCCTCCCATTCCTGCTGTAATAAACAACATTTTAGTTTGGTTTTGTAAAGCTTCCTTTATTTCATCCACATGATTGAGGGCTGCTTCTTTCCCTACCGATGGAATCGATCCGGCACCTAAACCCAACGTGCCAAGTTGCACTTTATTTGGAATAGGGCTGGTTTCTAAAGCTTGTATGTCGGTGTTGCATAATATAAAGTCAACCCCCTGTATTCCTTGCTTGAACATGTGAGTGACCGCATTACAACCACCACCTCCAACACCAATAACTTTTATGTAAGATGACTGATCTTTTGGAGAATCAAATTTTAGCATTTCAGGCATAATTTCAATCGTTAAAATTAGTTTTTAATATATTATTAATTGACAGGCTACTATTTATTTATTCACAAATTCTTGGTTAATTATTCACAATTGTTTTTTAGTCAACATCTTCTTCATCAAACCACGATTTAATTTTGTCAAAGAAACTGGATCCTCCCTCTTTTGATTTTCTTTTTTTTCCGCTGGGGAGTGCCCTTTCTTCTTTCATTTGATTTTTTTTAGATCTTTCGAGACCTATCATTACAAGCCCAACTCCGGTAGCATACATCGGGCTTGCAATCTCTTCAGGAACATCTTGCCCGAGGTGCTCATTCGGATACCCGATCCTGGTGTCCATTCCTGTAATAAACTCTGTGAGTTGGGCAATGTGAAGAAGTTGTGCACCACCCCCGGTAAGAACAATTCCAGCTATGAGTTTACTCTCACACCCACTATTTTTAATTTCAAAATGGATATGTTCGATAATTTCTTCCATGCGAGCTTGTATGATTCCTGCAAGGTTTTTTAAGGAGATTTCTTTTGGAGGACGGCCTCTCAGGCCAGGAATTGCAACGATCTCCTGTTCTTTGTTCTCACTTGCCAGAGCCGAACCAAACTTAACTTTTAGCTCCTCTGCATGTTTTTTTATTATAGTGCATCCTTCTTTTACATCATCTGTAATAATGTCACCTCCAAATGGGATGACTGCTGTATGCCTGATAATTCTATCTTGGAAGATGGCAATATCGGTTGTGCCCCCGCCTATATCCACCAATACAACACCTGCCTCTTTTTCTTCGTTACTGAGAACTGATTCAGCCGATGCAATTGGCTCCAGAATCAACTCCGTTACTTCTAAATTTGCCTTTCGAACACATTTATATATGTTTTTTGCAGCTGCGGTTTGCCCGGTGATGATATGAAAATTTGCTTCCAGTGATATCCCCGACATCCCTACCGGTTCTTTAATGTCCCGCTCCCCGTCTATCATATATTCCTGAGGGATTACATCAATTATTTCTTCTCCGGGACTCATGGCAAGCTTATACATGTTTTCATTTAATCGGTCGATGTCTTCCTGACCTATTTCATCATCGTTGTTGTTACGGATCAAACCCCCATGATGCTGTAAACTTTTGATGTGTTGCCCTGCAATTCCTACATTGACAGTTTCAATATTTACGCCTGATTTAATCTCTGCTTCTCTTATGGCTTTTTGTATGGAATTAACCGTGTGTTCGATGTTCGATACAACGCCTCTTTTGACTCCGATCGATTCGGATTTGCCAGACCCTAATATTTCAATTTTATTATACTCATTCACCCGGCCAACAATAGCAGCAATCTTTGTTGTGCCAATATCCAGACCTACAATAATTTCTGATGCGTCCATTTTTATTTTATTTAGAACAGATTATTTGATTAGTATATTTCAGGTTGATAATTTTGTATTTTCCCCACCCCTCTTGTTCCAGGATTTTTGTGTAAAAGATCTTTAATTTCCAGAATTTTTTTTCCATATCAATAATTTCCCCGAAATGAATAATATGGCTTCCCACTTTTGGAACCAATTCAATCTCTTTTGATTCGTTAATGAAGATCTGCTCAATCTGGGCTTTTAAGAATTTGTCGTTGTTTATGCAATTAACCAACAAATAAACCTTCTCAAGATCTGACAGATATCTCTCTTCCAATTCGTTATGTTTAACACCTATTTTTAACGAAGTAACAGCACTTAGAGGGTCTGTTAAATTGCCATTGGCGATGATAACCCTGGCTGCTTTGTGTGGATGTAAAGGCATTAAGTACCCATCTGCATCAATGTAACAGCTTTCCCCATTTTTATTTATAACCCTGACCCTGGGTTGCCTCTGTTGTATTTTAACATGCAAAATCCCATTTATTGTAGTATAAACATCAACTTTTTTTGAATATGGGATATTTTGTATTGTCTGTTTCAGATCTTCCAGGCTTAATTCTGACAATAACCTACCAATTACCGAGTCGTACTTATTATTAATGAGTAAAAGGATATCATCATTTGTGATAAATGATTCGCTATTATTATGATCTATTCTAATTTTGATTTCACAAATCCTAACCGACTCCTGTTTTTTCTCAATAAACCCCAACACAATGACTAAGAGTGCCGCCAGGAGCATCATCAAAATGATATGTAGTACTCTTTTCATTACCGCCTCAAATACTTAATTTATCATGATTTATTATCTTTGCCTTTAAGTGGTTTTCTATTGGTATTACTAATTGGTCTATATCTCCTGCACCCATTGTTAGAAGAACTTCAATTTTTTTTTGATTTATCACATCTATAAGATCATGTTTTTTGCATACCATTTTTTGTGTCTTATCTATCTTATGTAATAGCATCTCAGAGCTGATTCCCTCAATTGGTGTTTCTCTTGCCGGATAGACTGGCAGTAGTATTACTTCATCCAGCATCTCCAGACTTTTAGCAAAATCTTCAGCAAAATCCCGCGTTCTGGAATAAAGGTGAGGCTGAAAGATTCCGGTTATATTTTTCCCGGGATAGGCTTCTCTCACAGCCTGGATGATTGCTTTCAATTCTTCAGGGTGATGTGCGTAATCGTCGATAAAGACAATTTCCTGTGAATTTATTCGAATATCAAACCTTCTTTCTACGCCTTTGTAGGTGAGTAATGATTTTGAAATTTGCTCAGGTGATATTCCTACAGATAGGCACACAGCTGCTGCAGCTAATGCATTTTCGACATTAAATGACCCCAGTACCTGCAGTTTTATACCTTCAATGATCCTGTTTTCGGCATGTAAATGGAAATGTTGAACACCATTATTTACGGTAAGATCTAAAGCCTGAAAATCAACATTGTGGGTTATGCCATAAGTTTTAATTGTAATATCCGGTCTGTTAACCTGCAAAAGATCATTTTTAATAATGAGTCTGCCCGCTGGCTTGATATTATTAATGAATTGGGTGAATGAATCAAGCAAATGATCCTTTTTGTGATAAATATCTAAATGGTCGGGGTCAATGGAGCTTATTACAGCTACATCGGGCTGTAAGTTCAGAAATGACCGGTCGAATTCATCCGCCTCAACAATCAAAAATTCTGCATCAGGCGAAATCACGAAATTGGATTCGAAATTTTTACTAATGCCTCCTATAAAAGCAATGATTTTTTTTCCGCTGGTTTTCAGAATATGCGAAATGATGGATGTAATGGTTGTTTTTCCATGAGATCCGGCAATCGCTATCGTAAAAAAGTCTTTAGATAGAAACCCAAGTAATTCTGCTCGTTTAATTGTTGGAATATTATTTTTTTTAAAGTATTGGAGCTCAGTATTATCTGATGGGATAGCCGGAGTAAATACCACCAGGTCTATATTTTTTGGAATGTGAAATGGATTGTCATTGTAGTGAATATCAATTCCTTCTGCTTCAAGTTTTCTGGTCAAATCTGTTTGGGTCTTATCATAGCCATAAACTGCTACTTTGTGGTAATGAAAGTAACGAGCCAATGCGCTCATACCAATCCCTCCAATACCAAGAAAGTAAATATTTTTTATGTTTGACAGGTCCATTTTTTGAGTACTTATTTTTCTTTAACTGTTCTTTGTTTTTTTGCTAGCGCCAGAATTTCATCTGCAATCACATCCGCTGCATTATGGTGCGCCAGCTTTGCAATATTTGTTGCCAGGAGTGACCTTTTTTTTGTGTCTTCAATGAGGTTGATTAATAAATTCCCAATACTCTCCTTTGCATCAGAATCCCTGACCATTAATGCTGCATTTTTTTTAACCAACGCCATTGCATTTTTGGTTTGATGGTCTTCAGCAGCATTTGGTAAAGGGACAAATATGGTTGGCTTCTTAACAGCACACAATTCGGAAATAGCAATAGCGCCAGCACGTGACACTACAAAATCAGCTGCCGCATAGGCATAATCCATTCGCTGGATAAATGCATGGGCTTTTATTTGTGGTGTTTTATGCTGCCCGATAATGTTTCTGGCGGTGTTATAGTATTTCTCGCCTGTTTGCCAGATAATTTGTACATCCTTGCTGGTAATTAGTTCAATGTTTGACCTGATACTTTCGTTGATTGAAAGTGCTCCCTGGCTTCCACCGATAACGAGAAGTGTTGTTTTTTCTTGATTTAACTGAAAGTAGGTAAAAGCATCTTTCCTTTTTCCTTTTAGATCCACGATTTCTTTTCGTACTGGATTTCCTGTTATTAGGA
>JAUXII010000061.1 GCA_030621075.1 Lentimicrobiaceae bacterium | reverse complement strand
GCTCAAAATCCCACTAAAATTCCCTCACAAGTGTTACCTTTATTTTTCTATTTACACAAACATTTACTGGCACCGGGAAGGAAGATAATTTATATGAAAAATAATATGACAATACTTGTTTTAGGTGGATACGGTGAATCGGGGAAACTATTTTGCCGGTATCTACTTAAAGAAACCGATGTCAAGGTGATAGTTTCAGGCAGGAGAGTGGGGAAAGCCGAAGAATTAGTTGACAAATTAAAAGAGGAATTTCCGCCAGACCGGGTTTCTGCCCGGTATGCGGATGCTTCGAATATCGAAAGTCTCCGAAAAGCATTTCAAAATATTGATCTGGTGCTGGTTGCGGCGACAACCACAAGGTGGGCAAAACAGGTTGCCCGGGCAGCGCTGGATTGTAACACTGATTATCTCGATATCTATTTTGGACAGGATGTTTATCCGGTGCTTGAAGAAATGAGATCACAAATTGAACAAGCCGGGCGGTGTTTTATCACACAGGCAGGATTCCATCCCGGATTGCCGGCAGTTTATGTCAGGAGAGGTGCTCAATATTTTGACCGGTACGACAAAGCGAATGTTGCCTTTGCAATGAATATAAAGATTGAGAAAGCGGATTCGGTCTATGAAATTGTAGATGCTGTGGCTGATTACAAACCGAAATTTTTTAAAGATGGAAAATGGAAGACCGGTACATACAAGGATGCAATTGAAATTGACCTCGGAAGTTTGTTTGGCGTTAAAAAGTGCGTGCCGATGGATATGAAAGAGATTGAGCCTTTACCGGAAATGTTTGGCTTGCAGGAAACCGGCGTTTTCACACCTGGTTTCAACTGGTTTGTGGACTGGTTAGTATTTCCATTCATGATGCTTTCGCAGAAAATCAAAAGAGGTTGGTTGCGGGATTTTTGGGCACGCATGTTGGTTTGGGGGATCAATACGTTTTCAAAAGAAGAAGAAGGCGTTGTATTTATTCTGGAAGCCGAAGGTGAAAAGAATGGAACGCCAAGAAAACTCCGTATATTTTCCTGGCACAGCAGTGTTTATGATTTCACAGTAATTCCGGTACTTGCCTGTTTGAATCAATATTTCGATCGTTCTATCTGCAAACCGGGACTCTGGATGATGGGACATCTTGTAGATCCTGACAGGCTATTTGAAGAGATGCAAAAAATGGGTGTCAGAATTCAATCGCTAATCACCGACAAAGATGTCAGCTAACAAGGGGCTTCCACCGGCCGGCAATTCCGTTGCACTTTATTGGAGCTGGTGAGCTTTATCGTTAGACAATTCTATTTGCATGCGATTGATGCTGTTGTACTTATATTATCGTTCAGAACTTTGAATCCGCCTATAGGCGGGTCGTCAACAAATCAAATATCAGGTATCCTTTGTCAAATATCAGGTATCCTTTTACTACCTTTGTGATTTCAAACACAAACTTCCTAAAATAATGAAACCTTCTCATATTGAACACATTGGTATCGCTGTCAAGAGCCTGGAGGAGAGCATACCCTTTTATGAAAATGTCCTGGGGCTTAAATGCTATGCCATCGAAGAGGTTGAAGAGCAGAAAGTCAGGACAGCCTTTTTTATGGCCGGGCAAACAAAAATTGAATTGCTGGAATCAACTGACCGGGAAGGGCCAATTGGTAAATTCATAGAAAAAAAAGGTGAAGGGTTACACCATATTGCTTTTTCCGTAAAGAACATTAATGAAAATCTCAAAGAAGCAGAAAAAAAGGGGATCCATCTGGTTGATAAAACCTCTCGAAAAGGGGCTGAAGGATTAGATATCGGCTTTTTGCATCCAAGATCAACCCATGGTGTGTTAATAGAGCTGTGCGAGAAGAAAGTTACCTGAATATTTTTTTTATCTTTGCCTGCAGAAACCATTTAATTATAACATTTTATGCTTATCATTGGTATTGCCGGGGGATCAGGATCGGGTAAATCGACTGTAGTCAGAAAGATCATTGAATTATTACCGAAGAATTCGGTAACGGTAATTCCGCAGGATGCCTATTATAAAGACCAGGGGCATTTTACTTCTGATAAACGGAAAATGATCAATTTTGACCACCCCTCTTCTATTGAATTTCGTTTGCTCATTAAGCAACTTGATCAACTCAATAATAGCCTTACGATTGATATGCCAATTTATTCCTATCTTACGTGTGCCAGGGCAAAAGAAACAATACCTGTTGAGTCCAGAAAAGTGATTATCGTTGAGGGGATACTCATTTTGACCAATCCCAGGCTAAGAAAACGTCTTGACATTAAAATTTATGTTGATGCTGATGACGATGACCGGCTGATCCGGATTATCAGGAGGGATGTTGTGGAGCGGGGCCGGTCGTATAAAGATGTTTTAATGCACTATGAAAGTTTTGTGAAACCAATGCATCTTCAGTTTATTGAGCCAACAAAAAGGTATGCTGATATTATAATTCCTCAGGGAGGCACCAATCATGTAGCTATTGATGTTCTTACCTCCAGGATCAGGATGAAACTGGATGAGGGATAAAATATTTCCGGCTTATTTTTTTCGAAGCATCCTTAGCCTGTCGATCTCTTTTTCTTTTAGATGTCGCCATTTCCCACGGGGGATCTCTTTTTTTGTGAGCCCGGCAAAGATTACACGATCTAATTTTACCACTTTATATCCCAGTGATTCAAACATCCTGCGGATAATACGGTTTTTACCGGAGTGAAGTCGAATGCCAATTTCTCTTTTCCCCTTTCCTTCAACATATGCAATCTCATCAACCGTAATTAACCCATCTTCCAGGGTTATTCCCCTGGCAATTTTTTCCATGTCTGGTTTGCTTAGGTTCCGGTTGAGTGTTATATGGTAAATCTTTTCTATTTTGTGGCTTGGATGAGTAAGTTTTGTGGTCAGTTCCCCATCGTTGGTGAATAATAAAAGTCCGGTAGTGTTACGGTCCAGTCGTCCTACCGGATAGATCCTCTCTTTTGCAGCACCCCCGATAAGTGTCATAACCGTGTTACGATGGTATGGGTCATCAACAGTAGTGATATAACCCTTTGGCTTATTCAGTAAAACATAAACATTCTTTTCCGGCCTGATAAGTTCGTCCCCGTATTGCACTTTATCTTTTCTTGAAATCTTTGTGCCCAACTCGGTAACAACTTTACCATTAACCCTTATTACACCTGTGGTTATCAGATTATCAGCTTCACGCCGGCTGCAAATACCAGCATTGGCGATATATTTATTAAGCCGTATAAGTTCTTCCCCTGGTTTTTTTGGGTTGGTTTTTCGGGGATTGCCGGTTTTACGTCGTTTGTCTTTTTCCATCGTATTAAAAATATTGCTGCAAAGGTAAAAATATTAACACCCTTTCACTTGTATTATTTCGTCAGATTAACTAATTTTACAATATTCTAAAATATAAAATCATGAAAAAAGAGATAATCAAAATTGTTACCTTAAAATACACAGAAGCTATTTTATTTAAAAGCGATCTGGAATTAGCTGGTATTGAATGTTTTTTGAAGAATATAAACCTGATACAACCTGACATTGGCAGTGGAGTGGAGGTTTGGATTAGCAATAACGATGCAGATCACGCCTTGCAGATACTTGATGATATTAAAAAACGGTTAGATAAAGTTGTTAACCCTCGAAAAAAAACTTCACAGATCAAAAAAATTCTAGTTCCGGTTGACTTCTCTGAGCACTCAAAAAATGCCTGCCTTTTTGCACTGGACTTTGCTGAAAAATTAAAAGCGGATATACATTTATTTCATGTTTATTTTAACCCGGCAGTTGATATTCAGTTTTACGATGATATCTATGCCTACCAGGCAAAACTTGAGGAATACTTCAAAGAGGTTGAGTCATATGCGGAAGAAGCCTTAAAAAGTCAGGCTCAAACCCTGAAGGATCAGATCAAACAAAAAAAGATAAAAGGGGTAAAAGTAAATTATTCCATGACCAGCGGAATAATTGCCGATGAGATCCTGACCTTGAGTAGAAAATACATGCCGGGACTCGTTGTTTTGGGTACGAAAGGAAAAGGAGAAAAAATCAATGACATTGTAGGCAGCGTTACTGCAAAAATCATAAAGAATTGTGATGTTCCAGTATTGGCAATCCCCTCTGAATTCACCTATTCAAACATGAAAGATATTAGTAACATTTTGTATGCTACTGATTTTGACGACTCCGATCCATCCTCTTTAAAAAAACTGATGAGTATTGTGGCACCGTTTGACATGAAAATTTTCTGTGTGCATTTCGAAACAGAACACCCGGAACCATGGGGAGAACTGTACTTAGAAGGCCTGAAAGATATTATTAATGATGCCTACCAGGATTATAAAGTGGAATGCGACCTGGTAGAAAGTATCGATATAATGGATAGCATGGATCTGTTCATTGAGCATCATGATATTGGACTTCTTTCTATGACCACACATAAACGAAATATTATTGCCAGGATGCTGAACCCCAGCATAACCAAAAAAATCTTTGAGAAATCAACTATTCCTATACTGGTATTTCATGATTAACAGTTGAATGAATTGTATATTATTCAAGCTTTTTCTGGTAATTATCACAATGTAGGATAAAATGCATCCCTGATGTGTTTTACTTTTGCCTTGCCATTGGTTATGGTTATGGCAACAATATCGAAACGTGTTTCAAGGTCTATATTTTTCCAGTTGATATAAACATTGGTTGCCCTGATCAGGAATTTTTGTTTCTGCCGCGTAACGAAGATTTCCGGTTCGCCAAAAGCAGCAGAGGAGCGTGTTTTAACTTCCACAATTACTAAAAAGGTGTTATCGCTGGCAATGATGTCTACCTCATTCCTTCCAAACCGCCAGTTCCTTTCAAGCACCACAAACCCTTTCGACCGTAAGTATTTTGTGGCTATCTCTTCTCCTTGTTTCCCTAATTCATTATGTTCGGCCATCAGTAAGTGATTTTTTCCTGTTAATCTGTTTTTTGCGAGAATGTGACCCTGAAATTGGTATAAATCTCAATTATTTTGAGTATTGAGATTTGATTATTAGTGGGAATCAAAAATCACCTCCACTGTATCGCCGATGTGTAGTTCTATATTTCGCCCCAGTATCAATGCCCGGTTGTCGTTGGAATGTCCGGAGGGAAAACGATAACAAACAGGATAATTATAATCCGTAACTGTTTCAGCAATAATTTCGTTGGCCGTTATTCCAAAAGGAACGGTGTTGTCGTTCATCTCTGTCATTCCTCCAATAATCAGCCCTGCGAGATTGCTCAGTTTACCACTGTGCTTCAAATTCATCATCATACGGTCAATATGGTACAGGTATTCATCGAGGTCTTCCAGCAAAAGAATGTTTTTACTGGTCGCGATATCAAAGGGCGTTCCTGCCAGGCTGTATAATATGGAGAGATTACCTCCAATCAGAATGCCTGATGTTGTCCCTTTTTTTGACAAAGGGGATGCATCCAGGTGATATGAAAGAGGTTCTCCAAACAAGGCTTTTTTTAGCGACTCAAATGTTTCAGCCGACATTTTTTTGTCACCAAAGTTAATAGCCATGGTGGCATGAAGCGTTTCAATACCAAAATGAGTTTGAATATATGAATGCAAAGCTGTAATATCGCTATAGCCTACTATCCATTTAGGGTTTTTGATGAAATGAGAAAAGTCAATCTTATCGATAATCCTGACAGACCCATATCCGCCCCTGGCGCAGATGATGGCTTTGACAGAATCATCGTCCAACGCTTTTTGCAGGTCGAAAGCACGCTCTTCGTCTGTTCCGGCAAACTGATTGAATGACTTATACAGGTTTTTGCCTAACACAACCGACAAGCCCCACGATTCGAGGGTTTTTATGGCGGGCTCAACCTCTTTCCTGGATATTTTACGTGCTGTGGCGATAATGGCGACTTTATCCTCTTTTTTTAAATAGTTAGGTGTTATCATTTTTTTCGTGTTGAGGTTGCATAATCTGCTGAAACGAAATTACAACTATTTATGCAAATCAAAGGTTCAATTTCTTTTTTAACCACGAAGGAACACTAAGGATAGCACAAAGTCACACGAAGAATCAAATTTTTTCTTTGTGATACCTTTGTGTGGTACTTTGTGCGACTTCGTGGTAAAAAACCCCCTAAACTCCCGATTTGTACCACACATTTTTTAACTTTGTCCGGAATTTTTTCAAGGATTACAATGATATAACCATCAAAGAGTATGAAAGATAATGATCGCTGGTACAAACGGACCACTGTAACCTCAGCCCTG
>JAUXII010000087.1 GCA_030621075.1 Lentimicrobiaceae bacterium | reverse complement strand
TATGTAGCATTAAGCAAAACAACAAAAGTTTCACTCTTTTTCTGTATTAAATTGAAAAAAGTATAAACTCTGTCGTCTCTGATATCCTGATAAGTTGGTTTATTATGAGTAAAAGCAGACTCAAAATCAGCTAATCTCATATTTGTAATTTCCCATCCGGAAGGAAAAATCTGTGTTAAAGCCATATTGTTATATGTACCCATTAGTCCGGGATTTGTTATTGTAACCTCAGCCATAAAATCCAAACCCTGTGACAATTTGCTTTCATCAATAATATTTCCTTTCATATCTTTATATTTAACTGATAAAGCAAGATTGCTTTCTGTAGAAATTGTATCTCCGATAACAGGAATACCGGTCATGGTTAAAGTTGAATAAATTAACTGATCTCCCTTATTTTCAATACTTATATGTCCGGTTTTTATTTCATCGGAAACACTAATTTGATTTATCGGCAACAAACTATTAACACTTTCAATTTTTGATTGATTAATTTTATAAACAAATTTTAGTTCCTTAGAGCCGACATCTGAGTTTCCAATAAATTCTGCGAGTGAAATCAAACAAAAGGCAGTTGTTTGTGTACTGTACCATCTTTGATAACTCATGCTTTTTGCTATCTCTTTCATTAGAGGTATAGCCCTGCTTCTTTCATTCATCAGACTAAAAGTATATAAAATAATTGCCCTGTCCCTTAATGATTATCCATAAGTTTCCGACATCGCTGTATATTTTTCAATCTCAGTCCCAAGGTTAAATGTTATACTCTTTGCAATCTCAGGCTGTCCGATAATCACATAAGCTGCAGCAAGCAACCATCCGGACTGGGTACTAAGTCTTGTAGTCTCTCTCAACCTGTTCATAGCACCAACTTCAGGGCTGCCTGCCAATGCAAGTGTAAACAATCTGTAAGCCTGTATCATATCACTTTGTCTATGGTAACCCCTGTAATCAGTATAATAAGGACTCCACTGGTCTGCTGCTATTTTCTGATAACTGATCCATTGATCTTTAAACCCTATTGGCAAAGTATATCCGTTTTTTTCGGCTTCAAGCATAAAGTGTCCTGTATAATTGGTTACCCAATCATCAGCCATAGTAGAGTTTGGCCAGTAAGCAATACCACCGTTTGATATTTGCATAGACTTCATACGGTTGATCCCATTTTTAATATTCCCGCTAATTCTTAATGCTGTTTTAGAATCTATTTCCATTAGTTTGTTTAAATAAAGCTGAGGAAAAACTGATGATACGGTTTGTTCAGCACAGCCATAAGGATACCTGACAAGGAAGCTCAGACGTTCTTCCAGATTCATAGGTGGAACACCTGAGATTTCCAGAACAGCAGAGTTGGTTCCATCAATACCCGGTAAAGTATAATTTGTTTCCCAGGTTTTCCCGGGCTCCATTACACCACTTATGGTTCTGGTAACCGGTGGATTAGGATTACGTATTTCAATTTCAATATCATAGGATGCTTTTTCCTGTCCTGATTGTACTGTTACATTAACTTTTCCAATACCAACATCCGGTTTTACTTTTAACTCAAAATTCACAACTTTATCACCTGTTTGGTCAAATGTAATATGTTTTGTGTTTTCAGAAACTGTAAAATATTCATTGGTTTTAATATTTACATTCACATCCTTAATATTATCTTCCATAGCAAAAACAGTAACCGGCAAGCTTGCTGATTCCTCAGGTCCTAAAACCCTTGGCAAAGTTGCAAGCACCATAAGCGGTTTTTTAACAGGAGTTGTTTTCTCGGTTGAACCAAAGGCACCTTTATCACCTGCAATCAACATTGTCCTGACCGAACCTACATAATTCGGCATCCTGAAAGTATGTGTTTGTTTTCCTTTTTTTAATTTAAAAGGTCCCATAAATATTACAACAGGTTTAAAGCGATTAGCTCTTTTCTTCTCAGAACCTTTCATTTCCTCTCCTCCGCCGCCAATTGCAAACATTTGCTCGATTGTGCCCCCAAAAGCGCCTATTACATATTTATACATATCCCAGGTTTTTACACCAAGAGCTTCTCTTGCATAAAAAGAATTCCATGGGCTTGGTGTTTTGAAATGGGTTAAATCAAGTAAACCTTCATCTACAACTGCTATAGTATATGTCATTGGCTTATTGTTCTTTTCAGAGACTGTAATTGAAACATTTTCTTCAGGTTTTAAAACATCCTGCATATGAATTTCGGGATATAACAGGGTTTCAGGGTCTTCTACTATTACAGGTATCACACCGTATAAGCGTATTGGCAAGTCATTAACAGTTTGAGAATGTGGCTGGATAAGTGTGATATTAATATAAATATTAGGTGCCATTTCCGGTGTAAGCTTAAATGAAAAAGAAGTTTGTTTAGGCTGTGCCTGTATCCAGAAAGTCTCAATTACTTTCGACCCGGATTCAATACTTACCAGTGCTCTACCAACACCACCTGACGGAAAAGTTACAGTACATTTCTCGTCAACTTCATATTTTTCTTTATCTGTATCAAAAACCAGCATAGTTGCGTTTTGCGGATCGCCACTTTGAGGTTTTCCTGCCCATCCAGGCCAGTCAAGATAGACTGTTTTACCTGTGGAATGACCACTTTCCTCATCAATTACATGAATAAAATATCTGCCCCATTCGGGATATTTTATCTTAAAGCTAAATTTACCATGTCCGTCTTTTGTGGATAATGATTTTTCAAGAATCGGTTGCTTGTATGTACTGCCAAAATAGGAAGCAATATCATCATCAGACGCATTCCACCACCAGCGCCATTGAACCTTGTAAATCTTTATTTTAAGATTATTGACTGAAACAGGCATGCCTTCTGCATTAACAGTAACCACATCAATAGTATGTGTGGTATCGGTCAGCAACATATTTCTTCTATCACCTTTAGGAATCATAATTCCAACAAAGCTCTTATAAGGTGCATACTTAATTGAAAAATAATCAATACTGAACTCTCCGCTTTCTTCAAATACCTTTGTACTGAAATTTGCTTTTAACATACCCGGAGCGTTTGATATCTTTGGAAAATCAACACTAACCATAGCAATACCCCGATCGTTTATTTTTTCCTCAAAAACTGTTACTTCATCAGAAATAAACCTTTTGGAAGGATCATCAAAAATATAGTTTTGATATTTATCAAATTTTGTCCTGATCTGCGAAAGCATTACGTCAATTTTAGCCTTCAGATTTCTTGCAACTGCGCCGGTGAGCCATTTCACACTTAGCTCTCCTTTAATATCCCGGTTTAAGACTGTTATACAATCAGTTCCAAAGTCAAGTTTTATTTTAAGCCTATTTGGTTTAACTGTTTCAATTTTAATCCTTTTTGAAAATGAAGCTCCGCCGACTTTTACTTTGGCAGTCCAGTTCCCTGTTAGACCATCAGTATTGGTTTTTGTTCTGAAATCATAAAAATTATTAATTCCTTTAAGTTTAACTGTTCTTTCAACAAGCTGGCTTTGTGGGTTTATCATTTCGAAAACAACAGGATGATCCTGCGGTAATAAATGGTCTTTATCTTCAAGAATAAATGTCAGATAAAGGCTATCGCCCGGGCGCCATACTCCTCTGTCGCCATAAATAAAACCTTTTATTCCCTCATCAACTTTTTTACCGGAAACATCAAACTTGCTAAGACTTAAAGATGTACCATCATCCACCCGTAAATATCCGGAATGTTTTCCTTTTATTGCTTTCAAATAATATGGTTTACTGTTTAAATCAACAGAGGCAATACCCTGATTGTTTGTTTTTGCCCTGCCAATCAGTTGCTGCTGATAATTATAAAGTTCTATATCCACATTCTTGACCGGCTCTGCGTTTAGCAGGTTAGTAACAATCACTGTCATAATATTATTTGAACTTTCTTTTGCAATTATACCCAAATCAGATGCAAGGATATTTTTGCTTTTAAATCTATTTTGGTTGTAATAGGATATATGACAAGGATTATCCCTTTCTCTCCATTGGTATCCCGGCGGATAGTAATAATAATAGTATTCGGCATTGTCCCAATAGCTTGGTTCGTCTTCGCTGCTATCCCAATCATCCTCATCAACTATGTCTTCATCAGTATTCCCGTTATCCCCGCAACTATATAAAGAATATTGTTTTCTGAACAAAATTTCAACCCTGTAAATTGCACCTGGATCATTTTTTATCAGGTCTGTCAGGTCTAATGAAAAGGTATTCCATTTTCCAAGATCCAGAGGTTTATCAGAAGTCAATTTCACAGTTTTACGCAAAACAGGCCTTCCAACCCGTCTTAACTGATAATTGCCCGAAAAATTATTCACCTGAAGAAACTGCCCAATATTATTTTCAAAGATTTTTATTATTTCAACATCTACGGCTTTAAGATTCACTGCTTTAAAAGGCAATATCAGTCCATCTGAATTAGGCAGGATCACACCGTCTCCTATTAGCTCAACTGCAGGTTCTAATTCTTTGAAAGAAATAAGTAAACTATATGCTTCTTTTAATTTTTTACCAAACACACTTTTAATACCTGCTTCAATCAAAAGCTTATTCTCACCTGATTCACGGTTTTCAGGAAAAGCCTTTATCCGGTTTCCGTCAATTATGCAACGAAGTTTTGATCCGTCAACAAGCCTGATCAGTCCCTTAAGATTCTGCTTTTTATCAATGGGATCGGAAAAACGAATAATGATTTCCTGTTTTGGCCGCTGGTTAACTTTTACATTAAGGATTTTAAATATACCAGTAGCAGGAATCTCAATAGTATCTTTTCCCTGCACTTCAATACCTATTGGCTTTCCATCCCAGGAAATTAGCAGGTTCCGGGCTTCTTCCAGTCGTTTTATACTGTCAATAGTGAAATTGTGGTTAATTCTATCTGTTTTATGCACCCATCGTATCTGCTGATCAACATTATCAATCTCAGCATTAACCATCTTTTCAACTTTTGATTGTTCAATTACATCACTCGAAATAAGTGTTCCTGTAACTTTTACCAGAGTTTTATCATCGGAATATGTATTAAAATCAATATTGAAAACCTCAAAGGATTGTTTAATTGTTTGAAATTGAAAAGAAAATACACTTAGTTCCTCTGACACTTCTAATAATTTTCCTAAGTAAAACTCAGCATTATATATCTCTCCGTGTTTTAATTTTTTATCAGGTCTGAATTCTATTGTTCTTTTATCTATGAAATACGCATTTCCAGCAATAGAAGGACTAAAACTAAAAAGCTCCTTCTGTACCGGAACTTGCAAAATAGCTAATGAATCCAAATTATTTACCAATCTGACCCTGATAACTGATTCACATGAAATCACTCCCGAGGTATACGCCGAAATATACTGACTGAACTCCGGATTCATTACCGGGGGCTTTTTAACTTTCGTTTCACAATTACTTACAACTAATGAAATAATTACCAAAAGGGCTAAAGAAATAAAGGATTTTAATTTTTTCATGATAGTAAATATTGATTAACAGTTGATTAAAGAAATATATAAATATAACGCATAAAATTAACAAGAATTTCAGGAGAACACAAATATTTTTTCTTTATTTATTTAATGATGTATAATGACATTTTTAGCAAAATGGTATTAAGAATAAAACAAGATAAAAGATAAAAGTAAAAAGTGAAGCGAAGCAAACGACACGAAGTTAGCCCG
>JAUXII010000187.1 GCA_030621075.1 Lentimicrobiaceae bacterium | reverse complement strand
TCTCGGACGCCAGAAAATCAGGTCAATAATAGTGATAATAATGAATCGAAGGATAAAGGGTATAATGTTTATCGCCAAAACCTGCCAGTGAACGAGTTTTAAACAAGTATAAAAAATATTGGTTTGGATCTTTAAGGTATACTTATAATTAAAGATATCTTTTATCGATTGCCCCATCTTATGAAACACAATTATATCAGGATTAAAAACACATTTATACCCTGCAATAAAGGCTCGCAAGCCAAATTCAGCATCTTCATACCCCGTATCAAAATACTCATCAAACAGTCCGATATCTTTTAACATTTTTGTTGAGTAAAGTGCTGCCCCGGCACAAGCTCCGATATTTTCAAGCGGTATTTTATAAGATTCAACAGGTTTTGTATGGCCAATAGGTATGATTTCTCCTGATGACAGCATTTTATGGCCTGCATTATCCATAAATTTTCTATCCCAGTAATTAACCATCTTGCAGCTAACCACCGAAGGCTCTTTTATACCTGATAAGCAGGATTCAATAGAATTAAAGAAATTAATATCTAATGCAGTGTCGTTGTTTAATAAAAAAATGTAATCATCATCTTCAAAAGGCATAGATTTAACATAAGCATTATATCCTCTCGCAAAGCCTAAATTTTTTTTATTCCTAAATAAGGTGATGTTGTCATAGCCTTTTATCAGCTCTTTAATTTTCAAAATTTCAGAACCGGAAGAGCCATTATCGATAATTACAATTTCAGGGTGTACAAAAGAATTTGGTATACTCTTTATGCATTCTTGCAAATCGTTAAAGCCGTTATGATTGAGGATGACTATTTTGGAGCATCTCTTTGGAAATACCATTTTTTGTTAACTTTTCGCACCAAAAATATTAAAAAATCTTGAGAATTTTTAATACTTTTACATGAATAATAGTATCATTCGTTTTTTTATATGTTTTTTTTCTATTTTTGTATAAAAATATTTATGCCGGTTTATATTTTTTGAACTGGATGAAGTTATCAAAAAATCAATTGTTCAACCTGCTGTAAAAAGTAAGATTTTTCATGATAAATGGTTTGCTTTATATACTAAATCCAGAAGTGAAAAAAAGGTATATAAGGAATTACTTGATAATGGAATTGAGGCCTATCTTCCATTACATACAATAATCAAACAATGGAGCGACCGGAAAAAGAAAATTGAAGAACCAATGATCCGATCCTATGTCTTTGTTAAGGCTAATGAAAAAAAACATTACACCATACTTGAAATTAATGGTGCTGTCAGATTTATTCGTTTCGATGGTAAACCCGCAAGCATTCCGGAATGGCAAATTGATTCCATGAGAATAATGGTTGATAATCGCTTTCCTCATTATTATACCTCTCAACATTTTAAAAAAGGAGAGCTCGTCAGCATTAATTCCGGGCCTTTAACCGGCGTTGAGGGAGAGGTGATAAGAGAATCGAAAGGAAAACAAAAAGTGATTATTAGAATTGGGAATATTGGATATTCATTAGTTATTGAATCACCTGTTACCTTTGTAGAGAAACGTATTATAAATCATATGTAATCCAAAATTAATTTATTATCTTTAACCCCATACATCAACATAAAACCAATAAAGTTGATGCTAAAAGATATTGGGCTATATATGATAATATGCACAATTACCAGGTATCTTGTATCTTAAAAACAATCAACATGAAAAAACTATTTCTCCTTCTTATGGTAATCATTTTCTCCGGCACAACAACCCTCCATGGCCAGGCAGACCCGAAGAATTTGAGCAACGACCTAGTTAAAAAGGGCACGACCGGTATAGTTATTAACCGTTCATTGTTCGGTTCGTACCTGTTCAACAACGAAAACCTGACCTTTGAACCAAGTCTAAATATTCGAGCCCCCAAGGACTACCAAATCGGGGTTGGAGATGAAATTTTGATCAGCATTTGGGGGAATTCACAGCAATCTTATCAGTTAACGGTTAATTCAAATGGCCAGGTGAACATCCCCGGCCTTGGCCCTATTTTCGTTGCAGGCCTTGAATTTTTCATAGCTTCTAAAAAAATAATGACCCGGCTCAAAAAAACCTATGTAGATATGCTTGGCGAAAACCCAGGTACATTTGCCTCGGTCGATCTGGGCAAACTGCACCCTATTAAGGTAAACATTGTGGGCGAGGTTATTGCCCCGGGTACGTATACTTTACCGGCTACTGCTACAGTGTTTAACGCCATGTATCTTTCCGGAGGCCCAAACAACATAGGTTCCTTCAGAGAGATTAAGATATTTCGCAATAAAAAAGTATACTGCACTATCGACACCTATAAATTTTTACTTGATGGTAATCAGTCTGAAAATGTGATTCTTAAAGACAACGACATCATTTTTGTGCCTCTCGTTGAAAAAACGGTTACCATGGCAGGTGAGTTTAAACGCAAGGCACGTTTCGAACTAAAAAAAGGCGAAAACCTGAACGATCTTATCTATTTTTCAGGAGGATATACCGCCGACAGTTACCTCCTGGGTTTGAAGGTGTACAGGAAAACCCAGCAAGGACTGAGAATAAAGGATGTGTTGTTCGATGACATTGGGGAATTCTCCCTTATGGACGATGACATTGTTGTTTCTGAAAAGGTAATCAATGAATTTAGAAACCGCGTTAAGATATTTGGTTCAGTGTATCGCCCCGGTGAATTCCAAATGGTAGAAAACATGGGATTGCTGGACCTTATTCTTAAGGCCGACAGCCTCTATCCTGATGCCTACATGAAAAAAGGAGTTATTTTTCGTGAAAAACAAGATCTGACAAGAGAAATTATCAATTTTGATGTTTCACAAGTAATGAGCGGTGAAACAAATATCCTGCTGAACCCTAATGACTCGGTCCTGATAAAATCAAAATTTGAATTGAAAGAAGACCAATATATTCTGTCAGCAGGAATGGTTTTATCGCCGGGCAAGTTTAAATATTATGATGGAATGACTTTGGGAGATGTGATTTTTTTGTCCAATGGCTTTAAAGAGGGTGCCGACACAAATTCAATACAGGTTAGCAGACGATTAACCGATAAAGAAACCGCTACACTCAATGAAACCCTCTTACATGTATATACTTTTCGTTTGCCGCGCAACCTATTGGCAAATAACCAGGCATTAGCTTTTCCGCTGGAGCCTTTTGATCAGGTAAATGTACGACAGGCACCGGGCTTCCGTAAAGAGGGCTTAGCGAGAGTATCAGGAGAGGTAATTAATCCCGGCCCCTATGCTATTACTACAATTAACATGAGAATTTCAGACCTTGTTGCTGCTTCCGGTGGATTAACACCCTCAAGTTATCCATTGGGCGCCGTATTCAATAAAGCAGGTGAGGGAATTGTTGCCATTGACCTCCGGAAAATACTATCTAAGCCGGGCAGTAATCAAGACCTGTTATTGCGCCCCGGTGATATTTTATCTGTCCCACTAATTCAACAAACAGTAAAAATATCCGGCCAAGTACAAAATCCATTTTCTCAACCCGTTGTTGCAGGAAGAAGAACTAAATTTTATATAAACAAAGCCGGTGGGTTTACCGGTAACGCAGACAAAAAATACGTATATGTTTTGTATCCCAACGGATTCTCAGGTAATACCAAACGATTTCTTTTCTTTAAAATATATCCAAAAGTAACCCCCGGTAGTGAGATTTTTGTACCAGCAAAAAAGTAATGGAGTGATGAGGAGTCAACAATCAACTGGTGAATAGATAAATATGATGAACCGATT
>JAUXII010000281.1 GCA_030621075.1 Lentimicrobiaceae bacterium | reverse complement strand
GGAAATCAAGCTGGAGGGAAAGACAAAATCAGTTCTGATGAACCCGGCTAGAAGAAGAAGTGAAGGAGTTGTTTAAATAAAAATTTGTTAAAGCTCCTTGCCCCCAGCCAGCTTGCAGGGGGAAAGTAGCATGCATGTTTTGAAACCGTAATGCTACTATGAATAAAAATCATCAGACAATCATCTGGGATTGGAACGGGACATTGCTCAACGATGTTGACCAATGCGTTGACTCTATGAATACGATGCTTTTAAAGCGTCAACGACAGCCCATTTCAAAAAATAGATATAGTGAGATCTTTACTTTCCCTGTAAAAAATTATTACGAAACCATTGGCTGGGATTTCAATAAAGAGTCGTGGGATGAAATCGCCAATGAGTTCATGCAGCTTTACTTTAGCAAATTAAAAACAGCCGGATTGCATAAAGAAGCCCTACCAGTTATTAAATATTTCCACAAAAAGAATTATCCCCAGGCCATCCTGTCAGCCATGGAGCATAATGCGCTGGTTTCAGCGATAAAAAAAAGAGGGATCCTTCAATATTTTGATCAAATAACAGGCATTGAAGATCACTTTGCCCACAGCAAAATTGAGGTTGCCCGCAAGTTGATACATAACCTTAATGTAACCCCCGGAGAGGCAACCATGATCGGTGATACGATTCATGATTATGAAGTTGCAAAAGAGCTGGGTTGTCAATGCGTATTGGTTGCCATCGGCCATCAGACTTATGAAAGGCTTAAAAAAAGCGGTTGCCGGGTAGTGAGAAGGTTACATGAAATCCCAGGGCTATTTGGAGGTTGAAAATCGCAATTTATCTGGGTTGAAAATTTCCGGGTTTATCAGGGTGGGGGTTCTTCTTCTATTTCAATATATATCACCTCACTGATCAAAATTCCATTTCTGTAATTTTGTTTCTTTTGCATTCTCCCATCTTCCAAAAAATAGGCCCAATCGCCATCACGTTTACCGTTGATATAATTCCCGGAAACCGTTTCCTCTCCTCCGGGATAAAACAGCTTAAAAATTCCTTCTTTCAAACCGTTTGAATAACTCGCTCCCAATTTCAGGGTCCGGTTAGGAAAATACTGTACCCATAATCCATCCTTTTTATCGTTGACATAATGGATCTCTTCTGCAATAACACCATCAAGGTAAAAAACCTTCCATGTTCCATTTTTTTGATTATTGAGGTAGAACTCTTCCGAGACCTTCTGTCCATCTTCATTATTAAAAACCCAAAGGCTGTCCTTTTGCTGATTATGATAACATCCCATTGACATAATATTTCCGTTCATATGAAACATGGTTGTGTGAGAATAATTGCCTTTATCAGTATATTTTGAAATAGCCTTTAGCTTTCCGTTTGGATAATAATACCTAAATTCACCGACCGGAACATTATTTTCAAAACGACCTTCGTACTTCAACAGTCCATTTTCATCATTTTTTTCCCAATAACCCTGCTTTCTACCTTCAGCATCAATTCTATTTAACGAGTCTTCTTGAATATACTGGGCATTAACTTGTGAAAACAAAAAAAGGATAAAAACGAAAAAGATGCCTAATGCTTTCATAGAAAGTTCAATTGAATTACTTTTGCAGCTACAAAA
This sequence comes from Lentimicrobiaceae bacterium, assembly GCA_030621075.1. The sequence goes on along the minus strand of JAUXII010000281.1, from coordinate 1,142 downwards.
ATATAGAATCTTTTACAATATTCGAAAAAAGTGAACTCTTATTCATCCAAACTACTTGAAGACGCTGTAAATGAATTGGCCAAACTCCCTGGAATTGGCAGAAAAACGGCTTTACGTTTAGCGCTACATCTTCTAAAAAATGATATAGAGCAAGTAGAAGCCTTCAGTACAGCTATTACCAAAATGCGCAACGAGGTTCAATTTTGTAAGGAATGCCACAATATTTCAGACCAGGATATTTGCGAAATTTGCGGCAATCTAAAACGAAAAAAATCCATAATTTGTGTTGTGGAGGATATAAGGGATGTCATGGCAATTGAGAACACCGGGCAATATCATGGTGTTTATCATATTCTTGGAGGTGTCATTTCGCCAATGGATGGTATTGGCCCGGCGGATATCAATATTATTACTCTTGAAAACAAAGTCGCCAAAAACGAGGTTGAAGAAATTATCCTGGCACTCCCAACCACTATCGAAGGGGATACAACTAATTTCTATTTATTCAAAAAGCTAAAAAATTACAACATAACTATTTCTATCATTGCCCGTGGAATTGCCATAGGGGACGAACTGGAATATACCGACGAGATTACACTTGGACGATCCATTCTAAACAGGACGCCATACGAACACTCTCTAAAAAAATAATTCAACGCTTTTCAGCGTATTCTCTTTCATTTTCTTCTTCCTCAAAAAGATCCAACTGGTTTTCTGTAACAAAATACTCGGTGGGCACCTCACTGGCATAAAATTCGATATACCGCCGGATAGCTTTCTTAATGAGCTTATTAGGAGTAGTTTTTCTGGCTTCGCAATAATTTATTAAAGACCGTTTTTGCCTTGCAGATAGCTTAAAAGCAACGGTTTTAAATTTAACTTTCTTCCCTTTTTTCTTCCTGGCAGGGCTCATTGTAAAAAATCAGGTTTCTCTATTGGGAGTCAAACCTACGACATAAATAAACATAAGAAGCATTAAGTTATAAAATTAAATTCACAACTTGTTGTTGAAAAAAGGATCTTCTTACCTCAGCGCTGCTTTTTCGGGAGAGGCTCTATACAACCCACCTCATCCGCATCTCTTTAAAGCATCTCATCCCCCGGGCCTTTATTCTCAATGCACCTCATCCCCCTGCCCCCTT
>JAUXII010000244.1 GCA_030621075.1 Lentimicrobiaceae bacterium | reverse complement strand
TTTTCATACAAAGAAATGTTTTACTTTAGGCCAATAGCACAAATATAGTTTTAATTTTATTCCGGCACATCAAAATAATATTTAGCCAAAAACAATGATGAGCTGATTTTTTATTTACCTTTTCTTTTCCCTGCTTCAACAACACAAATATCATCATAATCTTTATATTTGCATATTCATTCATAGATTAAGTGTTTTAGCAATATGCAAAATCAAAAACCATATAAACCGAAAAACCATATCCGGATCGTAACTGCCGCATCTTTATTTGATGGGCATGATGCTGCGATAAATATTATGCGAAGAATACTTCAATCCACCGGAGCTGAAGTGATCCATCTCGGTCATAATCGTTCTGTAGCTGAAATAGTCGATTGCGCCATTCAGGAAGAAGCCCAGGCGATTGCGGTTACCTGTTACCAGGGTGGACATATCGAATTTTTCAAGTATATGTACGATTTGCTGAAAGAAAAGGGGGCCGGACACATTAAAATTTTCGGAGGCGGTGGAGGTGTTATTGTACCGGAAGAGATAAAAGAACTTCATGACTATGGTATAACCGGTATCTATTCACCAGATGACGGAAGAATGATGGGATTACAGGGGATGATCAATGACCTGATGAAGAAGGCTGATTTTCCTACCGGTAAAGATGTTCAGGTAACAGTTGATGATGTTGGAGCAAAAGATGTTAAAGCTATTGCTAAGCTTATTTCTGCGTCTGAAAATTATCCTGATAGCATCAATGAATTCATGTTGGAATTAAAAGAGAAGAAAAAATGTAAAAATGCCCCTGTTCTTGGTATTACAGGAACAGGCGGATCAGGAAAATCTTCTCTTATTGATGAGATCGTAAGACGTTATTTGATCGATTTTCCGGAAAAAACCATTGCTATCATATCTGTTGACCCTTCAAAGCGCAAAACAGGCGGGGCATTGCTTGGCGACAGGATACGGATGAATTCTATTCATCATCCCAGGGTATACATGCGATCGCTGGCCACACGGCAGTCGAACCTGGCAATGTCAAAATATGTAAAAGATGCTGAGTGTATTGTTCAGGCAGCTGCTTATGACCTGATCATTCTCGAAACCTCCGGCATCGGTCAATCAGATACGGAGATCATCGACCATTGTGATGTGTCTCTGTATGTTATGACACCTGAGTATGGTGCAGCCACACAGCTGGAAAAAATTGATATGCTGGACTTTGCTGACATCATTGCATTGAATAAATTTGACAAAAGGGGATCATTAGATGCATTAAGAGATATAAAAAAACAATATGTCCGTAATCATCACCTCTGGGAAACCGACATAGACCAGATACCTGTGTATGGCACAATAGCTTCCCAGTTTAATGACCCGGGTGTTAATAATTTCTATAAAGCACTTATTCAGACCATTGTTAATAAAACAGGGTTTACATTTGATACTTCTATGAAGGAGTCTCCCGAACTCTCCGAGAAGATCTTTATTATTCCTCCACACCGGACAAGGTATCTCTCTGAAATTTCAGATACTGTGAGAACGTATAACCAATGGACTGAAGAACAGGAATTTGTTGCACAACGACTTTACAGCATTAAAACCTCTATCGACACCCTGAATGATAATGGTGGTGATAAATCAACTATTGATAATCTTAAGGATCTATACAAAAAAGTAGCCCTTGATCTTGACGGACATAATAAACAAATCCTTAAGAAATGGGAACAAAAAATTGCCTCCTATAAAAAGAATAAATTTATTTTCAAGGTAAGAGAAAAAGAATTTAAAGTTGATACGTACTCAGAATCCCTGTCACATATCAAAATTCCCAAAATAACACTTCCAACATACAAGGCATGGGGTGATATTCTAAAATGGAACCTTCGTGAAAATGTTCCGGGAGAGTTTCCGTTTGCGGCTGGTGTTTTTCCTTTTAAAAGAGAAGGCGAAGATCCAACCCGTATGTTTGCAGGGGAAGGTGGCCCGGAGAGGACGAACAAAAGATTTCATTATGTTTCGCTGGGCATGCCGGCAAAACGGTTGTCTACGGCTTTCGACTCCGTAACCCTGTATGGAGAAGACCCCGACATACGTCCTGATATTTATGGTAAATTGGGCAATGCCGGTGTTTCTATTTCATGCCTTGATGATGCTAAAAAACTCTATTCCGGCTTCCACTTGTGTGATCCTAAAACATCCGTTTCGATGACCATAAACGGGCCTGCTCCTACAATGGTGGGATATTTTATGAATGCTGCTATCGATCAACAGTGTGAGTTGTACATCAGAGAGCACGGAATGGTTGAAGAGGTTGAAAAGAAAATTGAATCTTTTTATAAGAAAAAAGGTACAAAACGTCCTCAGTACCAGGGTAAATTGCCTGAAGGAAATGACGGGTTGGGCCTGTTTTTGCTGGGAGTAACCGGTGATATGGTTCTGCCAATTGAGGTTTATGAAAAAATTAAAGCTGAAACCTTAAGTAATGTAAGAGGAACTGTTCAGGCTGATATCCTGAAAGAGGATCAGGCCCAGAATACCTGCATCTATTCTATTGATTTCTCTTTGAAAATGATGGGAGATATTCAGGAGTATTTTATCAGGAATAAGGTCAGGAACTTTTATTCGGTTTCTATCTCAGGCTATCATATTGCAGAAGCCGGTGCCAACCCAATCAGTCAGCTTGCGTTTACGTTGTCAAACGGGTTTACATATGTTGAATATTACGCTTCCCGGGGTATGGACATCAATAAGTTTGCACCTAATCTTTCATTTTTCTTCTCCAATGGTGTGGATCCTGAATATTCAGTCCTCGGTCGTGTTGCCCGGTTGATATGGTCAAAAGCAATGAAGCTTAAATATGGGGCTAATGAAAGGTCGCAAAAATTGAAATACCATATTCAAACTTCCGGGCGTTCTCTTCATGCCCAGGAGATTGATTTTAACGATATCCGGACAACCCTTCAGGCGTTGTATGCCATTTATGATAATTGTAACTCATTACATACCAATGCTTTCGACGAAGCTATAACCACTCCTACTGAAGATTCAGTGCGCAGAGCTATGGCCATACAGTTGATCATCAATCATGAGCTGGGCCTTGCTAAAAACCAGAACCC
>JAUXII010000266.1 GCA_030621075.1 Lentimicrobiaceae bacterium | reverse complement strand
GACCGGAGCTATACTTCCATCTTCATAAAGAGGTGCTCTGTTACTATAAAATAGCGTATTTTGAATAGGATCGATCAAATATGTTTCATAGGCTAATTGAGTATCAAACGGATCCAGGTTTTCGGGTTTTATCCCGTTAGCATATTCAACATAAGCATCGAGCAAAGAGTTGTCGGGGTTTGTACCACTGATAATAACCCTTTTGTGAAAGTTATTATTACGCACCAATGCAAATCCGAGTTGAACGTTTTGAAATCCCTTGCCATTGGAGCTTTTTGCAACATCCATGGTGTAAACAAATCCCGCATTAGAGATATTAAAATTTCCTTTATAATCGGAGGAAAAGCCATTATAATAATAGGAGTCGGTTACTGCGCGGTAGTAAGCCGGTGTAAAGGTGAATTCCGAACTTTTAAATAATCCCAATCCAGCCGGGTTGGTACTCATTGTTGAAAGGTCGGCTCCAACAGCACTAAATGCGCCTGCTATTCCCATGAATCGGGCCGTTCCCCCAAAGGATAATTGTGAGTATCTGAGTGCATCTACTTCATTCTGGCTGTGAACCAGGAAGCTTGACAGGATAAAAAGGGATATTATGATTGCTGTATTTTTCATTTTTCTATCATGTTTAATGAAAAAAGAGAATAATTAATTTACTGTTTTTTGTTTAGCTGTTTACCTCCGCTTTGACCCGCCACCAGAAGAGGTGGATCGTGAAGGAGACGAAACACTTCGCGAACTACTACTGCTTGATCTTGAAGGTGAATAGGAGCTTCTGCTCGATGATTTTGATGGAGCTGAATAACTATTGCTGCTTGATCGAGTTGGTGTAGAATAGTTCCTGGTATTATTTTGTGACTTTGATGGTTGATTATAGCTTCTAGTATTCGAGCTGCTTTTTTTCATAGCATTTGAGTTAACAGCAATTTTCTTTTTAGGTTGCGCATAAGAAGTTTTAGGTTTTGTGTATTTGCTAACCGTATTTGTTTTTGGCCTGGTATACTCCTGGCTGGATTTTGCTTTCGTGTACTTAGATGAACTATAACTTTTGGGCTTGTTATAGCTTTGTTGTGATTTGGTTTTGGTTGTTGTATTTTGCTTTTTCACCACAGGTACCTGAGTTTTTGAAATAGACCCATTTGATGCTATTGGAGCAACACGGGATGATGAGTTACTTATCGATTTATTAATAGAGGCTGTTCCGACTGATCTCTTAAGAGCAGTTGATGATTCACCGGGTCCTGGAGTATAACCAATTGAACTTCTGCCGCCATTGTTAGTACTGTTTGTGCTGCTTCGTGATGTTCTATGGCCATAATGGTAGGATGAAGAGCCATAATACCCACCTTCGCCGCCCCAATAAGAGCCATCATAATATCCATCCCAGTAACCTGCCCAATAACTACCTGAGTAATAAGGGTAGCCCCAACCATATGATGGGTATCCCCACCTCCACGATGGATAACCCCAGCCATATGATGGGTAACCCCAACCATATCCCATGGATCCCCAGCCCCAGTTATACCCAAAACTAAAGGATAATCCTGGACTATAATACCATGGGTCGTAATAATAAGGGTTAGCATAATAGTCGGAATAATAGTTACTATAATATGTGGGGCTGCTGAATCTTCTTATCCTGGCTGTATATTCATATTCTTCGGGGTAGTATACATTTCCGTACTCATCAACATAATATTCTTCTTCTGACTCAACCGGCAGGTATTCATCAAGGAGGACCTCTTCACTAATATATTCACCTTCCGGGTAATAAACCGTTTGGGTAACATTTTGTGTTTCGACAGGTATCACCTTTGCTGTATAATAAACATCGTCATAGGTAGCCGGGGGCGCTGTAGAATAATAATTTGTTGAACATGCAGAAAAGAGAATGGAAATTGCTGCAAAAAGAAAAAGTTTAGTTTTCATGATTTTATCCTCCATATATTTTTGTGTTGTTTTCAATGCTCGTTATAAATTTATTACTTTTGCCATCATTATTTTAGTGAGTTTCATCATTTAATAAATAAGCAAATATTATACCATAATTTAAAATGGCTAAAAATTTTTCAACAAGAGAAGAGAATTATTCTCAATGGTACAATGATCTTGTAATCCGGGCTGGCCTTGCAGAAAATTCTGCAGTTAGGGGGTGCATGGTTATTAAACCTTACGGATATGCTATCTGGGAGAAGATGCAGGCAGCACTTGATAAAATGTTTAAGGATACAGGTCACTCGAATGCCTATTTCCCTCTTTTTATACCCAAATCATTTTTCAGCAAAGAGGCAGCTCATGTTGAGGGTTTTGCAAAAGAGTGCGCTGTTGTTACCCACTACCGGTTGAAAAATGCAGAAGACGGCGGTGGGATTGTTGTTGATGAAACTGCACGTTTAGAGGAAGAATTAATTATTCGTCCGACATCGGAAACCATTATTTGGGATACGTATAAGAGGTGGATTCAATCATATCGTGATTTGCCTTTATTAATTAATCAATGGGCTAATGTTGTTCGATGGGAAATGAGAACCAGATTGTTTTTAAGAACAACTGAGTTTTTATGGCAGGAGGGGCATACTGCCCATGCTACTAAAGAAGAAGCTGTTGAGGAGGCCTTTACAATTCTTAACGTTTATATCAATTTTGCGGAGAAGTGGATGGCGCTACCGGTATTAACAGGAAAAAAATCGCCCAGTGAGCGATTTGCCGGGGCAATTGATACATACTGTATTGAAGCTTTAATGCAGGATGGGAAAGCATTACAGGCTGGAACATCTCATTTCCTGGGACAAAATTTTGCCAAGGCATTTGATGTGAAGTTTCTCAGCAAAGAGAATACACTGGATTACGTTTGGGCAACATCATGGGGTGTCTCAACCCGGTTAATGGGGGCATTG
>JAUXII010000144.1 GCA_030621075.1 Lentimicrobiaceae bacterium | reverse complement strand
TATCAACCGGTGATTATAATAAGTCTGAAAAATTCTTAATGATGAGTACAAAAATCTCGGAAAAAATCAATTCGAAAAATCAAACAATAACTAATTACCTGCGGTTTTCCGACCTCTATTCCAGGATAGGGAATTATGCACAATCTCTTGAATACTATAAAAAGTATACTGATCTAAAAGACTCAATCTTCAATGAAAAAGCTGATCAAAGGATAAGTGATTTTGAAATAAAATACGAAACTGAAAAAAAAGATATTGAAATTAAGCTGTTGAAGAACAACGAAGAGATTAGAAATTTAAAATCTAAGAAAGAAAAGATATATCGATTGTCGCTGATCGGAGGTGTAATACTTTTGATACTTCTTGCCAGTGTAATTCTTTACAGCCTCCGGCAAAAAATTAAAGACAACAGAATCATTTCACAAGAAAAAGCCAAGTCTGATAAACTATTAATGAATATCCTGCCTGCAGGTGTGGCGAATGAATTAAAAGAACAAGGGAAAACCGAACCAAAGCTTTTTAATAATGTAACAGTCTGTTTCACTGATATTGTTGATTTCACCGAAATATCGGCCAAAATGGAGCCCAGCCTCCTAATTGCTGAGTTGAATGAAATATTTACAGCCTTTGACAACATTGTTGAATCACATCATTGTGAGAGAATAAAAACAATTGGCGACTCATTCATGGCAGTTTGCGGTTTGCCTGATGAAAATCCTTTGCATGCCGAGAATATTATTCGCTCAACAGTTGAAATGATTCAGTTTCTCGAAAAGAAAAACCTTGAATCAAAAATTGAATGGAAAATACGTGTCGGAATCCACACAGGGGATGTAATAGCCGGTGTTGTAGGCATTAAAAAATACATATATGATCTGTTTGGCGATACAATTAACACCGCATCAAGGATGGAATGCAACTCTGAAACAATGCGAATAAATGTTTCAGAAACAACGTATAATCTTGTTAAGGATAAGTTTCGCTTCAAAGAACGGGAGGAGATTGATGTTAAAGGCAAAGGCAAAATGAAGATGTTCTTCGTGCATTAATATTTTTCACTCACCCCGGCATTACTGAGTGAGGGCTTAATATCATTATCTCATTACATCATTAATTTATTTAGTCTAATTCTTAATAAAATTGTTGGAGGTGTTGTTTCATTAATTTACCTTTGCAATGTTTTACATAATGTAGGCTCTGTTAGCCCACATTTACGCCACATTAACCTTAAAATAATACGAGAATATGAGTGAATTAATAAATAACCCTGCCAAAAAAAAAGAACTCTTAAAACACATGATCTTACAACTTCATGAAGGAGATGCACCGGAGGAAATCCGTGGACGATTAATCAATTTGATGTCCAAAGTGCCATATGGCCTTGTTGTTGAAGTTGAACAGGAGCTGATTGAAGAAGGTGTACTGGATGAGCAGGCAATACTAAAATTTTGTGACCTTCATACAGAGGCTCTGGAAGGGCAGATTGACCAAACAGGTGCGAAAGAGATACCTGCCGGCCACCCCGTGGATGTTTTCATTCAGGAAAATGATGCACTTTTAAAAATTGTTACAGAGCTTGAAGATAAATACAATAAACTAAAAAAAGCAACTTCTAACGATGAAATCCCTGCTATTTTACTCAATGTCCGATCGCTGTTCAACCAGTTAATGGACGTTGACAAACATTATCTGCGTTTAGAAAATCTTCTGTTCCCATTTCTCGAGAAATATGGTATTACCGGACCGCCAACTGTAATGTGGGGAAAACACGATGAAGCCAGGGAATTTTTAAAAGGGGCAATCGAAGCTCTTAGCGTAAAAGAAGGGATAACATCCGAAGAAGCCGAAGTGGTGATAGATATGGTTCTGAAACCTGCTTCCGACAGTGTTGCTGATATGACAATGAAAGAGGAGGAAATCCTTTTTCCAATGTCGATGGATAAATTAACTGATCAGGAATGGATGGAAATAGTAGAGCAAACGTCTGAATTTGGATTTTGCCTTATCGATCCGGAAGTCGAATGGAAACCGGTTGGTGTTTTTTCAATCGACATCACCAAAACAGAACAAGATGGAGCGATCAAATTGCCAAGCGGAAATTTCACTGTTGAGGAGCTAACAGCAGTTCTAAACACCCTGCCTGTGGATATTACTTTTGTCGATAAAAACGATAAAGTAAAATATTTCTCACAAGCGAAAGAGAGGATATTTCCAAGAACCCGGGCTATTCTTAATAGAAACGTTAGGATGTGCCACCCACCATCAAGTGTACACATTGTGGAAGAAATTCTACAAGACTTTAAAAGTGGGAAAGAAGATCAAGCCTCTTTCTGGATCCAGATGGGTGGGCAATTCATTCATATCGATTATTTCGCTATGAAAGGGCCAAATGGCGAATACCTTGGCACACTTGAGGTTTCCCAGAATCTGGCAGAAACGAGCCCTAAAGGGTGAACAAAGAATCTTATCTTATAAAAAAAATGATGACTAAATTACAAGACAATCAACTTCCAATAACTCCTAAAACAAAAATTGCAGATTTGCTGATCGCTTACCCGGAGGTAGAAAATCTGCTTATTGAAATAGCGCCGGCCTTTGCTAAGCTAAAAAACCCTATACTCAGGAAAACAATTGCAAGGGTGACTACATTACAGCAAGCAGCTCTAATTGGCAAAGTGGCAGTAGGGGAGGTGGTTAATAAAATAAGGGATTTTGTCGGGCAAGCAGCGTTGGATATTGCTGAACCCGGGCAGGAAGATTCTGAAAAACCCAACTGGGTTGATCACGATCATATTGTAAAAACGCTTGATGGAAGACCCATACTGGCAAAAGGCGAACATCCGCTGGGCCAGGTCTTTCAGGACCTACTGAAACTGCCTGAAGGAAAAATATATCTCCTTATCTCTCCATTTCTTCCTGCACCACTGGTAGAAAAAATTCAGGAAAAAGGATACAATACCTGGACAGATGAGAAGGGTGGTCTGTTTAATACTTACATTAAAGCCAAAAAATAGTAATCAGAAAAAAATGCCATCCATTAATATTCATCCGTCCTTTCTTCTTTATGTCTTAAATCAAGCACAAGGTTATCATCCATTTTATGATATATACACCTGATTATATGTTATTTGCAATTTTTCTTTTGTAGCGTTACTTTAAGTGTACGTATTTTGATAATTTAACTATAAATTCATTATATGTAAATACATCCTATGCAAATATTTAAACGTTGCTTTGTTTGCAATTACCCTACAGATTATGTTTTTAGGGGGGTATTTCGTATTATCTTTGACAAAACCTCCGATACGAAGCTGTGAGAAACAAAAAAAGCATGGATCAATAAAAAATGATCTGTGTTTTTTTTTCTCAACAATCAAAGTAACTATTGATTAGGATCGCGTTTTCTGATATACTCCAGCATTTTTCTCCCTACCTCAGAAGCAATCATTATTCTATCATAATCAATCACGTAATTATTAAGATATTGCAAAATCAACTCATCCTTGCCATTATCACCGGGAATAATCCCTGAAAAAAAGAACCCCAGCTTTTCAAACTCATGCGTCAACCAGGCGGTATACTTATCATTAAGGCTTAAATGAAGGTAAATAGTTTCAAGTCGTTGCTGACAAAGGGATTTTAAGTTTTTTTGAACATCATCAACAACGTTAAGCCCATATTGGTTAATACTGATGTGGGCTGTCATGCTTTTCAGATTGGTTTTTAACATTGTATTCGCTTTCTCAACTGGGGGCTCAACATAGTTTCCGGCAGACCGGAATTCCGGCTCAACACCAAGATTATCGTAAATCAATTTAATCATTTCTATATGGTGAGATGGAACATAAAGGACATGGCGAAGGGGAGGGTTAATAAAATGAAACATGATAATTACGCTTTCGCGTTGTTTTATTTGTTGATCAATCCCTTTGTATATTCTTTCCTTCCCAAACGAAATATGAATTGCGCAGGCTCTAAAACCAAATTTTATCAAATTGCTTTGCGAATAAGCATGAGTGGTGATCCCTTTTGAAAACACACCGGTGAATTGTCGCTTCTTTGCTTCCTCCATGAGTGTGATGGAAAGTTCCCGTAAACAACCCTGCCCTCTATATTTCGGTTTGGTGAAAGCAACACCCTTTTCCGGCACCATATTATCGCCTTCCAGCTCAAGAGTATTGTGTGCAATAATTTCATCTGTGTCAGTAACCGCAACATAGGAGATCAACGTATCTGTTTTATTAAGCTCTCTCACTCTGTCAGGGTAATAAATATTTTCATTTATGTACGTATAGCCATAAGAGCTGTAGGCGCATTTGGATACTTCAACAGCTTCTTCAGGTTTCATTCTCCTGATAATAAACTTAACTGACCCCTT
>JAUXII010000085.1 GCA_030621075.1 Lentimicrobiaceae bacterium | reverse complement strand
GTCATTCGGGCAAGCATGTAATGCAGGGCATCGTCAGAACTTGACGCATTATGCACCAGAATATCATCTTGGGTAATCCCGTTCTCTCCAATAGTCACGACCTCCAATCTATATCCCTTAAGAATCAAGCCTTTATTTTTTTCCTTACCAAATACCATCGGTTTTCCATGCTTGAGGTATATTTGATGATCATCTCTCACATTTTTCCCGGTAATTTCCTGGTGAATTTTATTGTTAAAGATCACACAATTCTGTAAAATTTCAACAACGGAAGTGCCATGATGTTTCGCAGCCAAAACAAAAACTTCTTTCATTCGTTTCGGTTCTGTATCAACTACCCTGGCAAAGAATGATCCTCCTGCACCCATAGCTAATTCCCCGGGAATAAATGGCTGTTCAATAGTTCCATCTGGTGATGATTTTGTTTTGCTGCCCTTAGGTGTTGTTGGGGAAAACTGGCCCTTTGTTAATCCATAAATCTTATTATTAAACAACAAGATATTAATATCAATGTTCCGTCTTAAGATGTGGATAAAGTGATTACCGCCAATGGCCATGCTATCGCCATCACCCGTGATATGCCAAACACTCAAATCAGGATTGGCAATTTTCACTCCGGAAGAAACAGCTGCACCTCTGCCATGTAAGCCGTGAAACCCAAAAGTATTGATATAATATGGAAACCGGGAAGAGCATCCAATACCTGAAACAAAAACAATATCCTCTTTTCTAACACCTATTTCTGGCAAAGCGTTTTGAACAGCTGATAAAACAGCATAGTCACCACAACCTGCACACCATTTAACTGGTTTATCAAGTTTAAAATCTTTTCGCGTAAGTAGCGGTTCACTTTTAATTATTGTTGACGCCTCTTGCTTCATGACTTTCCCTCCTTCAGGATTTTTTTAAACTTTCTTTTTAACTCGGAGATCATAAATGGCAGTCCTTGTATTTTATTATATTGTTGTAATTCAAACTCCGGGAGCCTGGCCCTAAGATACAAAGCAAATTGTCCAAGGTTCAATTCACAAACAACAATCTTTTTAAAGCCTTTAAATATTTCTCTGGTATTTTTCGGTAACGGTTTTATATAGTTAAATTGAGCAAGGCTTATCTTATTTCCTTTTTCCTGAAGTTCCAGAACAGCGCTTAAGAGGGAGCCATATGTGCCACCCCATCCAACCACCAGCAGATCTCCTGTTTTCTCACCGAACACTTTCTGTTCAGGGATATAATTAGCCACCCGTTGAACTTTCCTTTCCCTTAGACGCACCATTTTTTCATGGTTCAGTGGATCATGTGAAACATCACCAGTAACATCTTCTTTTTCAAGACTACCTATTCTGTGACGTAATCCTTTTTGGCCGGGTAATGCCCAAGAACGGTTTAATTTTTTGTGATTTCTTTTATATGGCTGATAATCCGAATCATTATCCTCAACCAGAGGAGGATCTATTCGTGGCAGGGATGAAACTTTCTTCAGTTTCCACAACTCAGACCCATTGGCAAGGTATCCATCTGTTAATAAAATGACAGGAGTCATATGTTCGATGGCAATTTTTGACGCCATGTAACTATACCTAAAGCAATCTGCTGGTGTAGAGGCAGCAATAACAACGGTCGGACTTTCTCCGTTTCTGCCAAAAAGCGCCTGAAGCAGGTCGCCCTGTTCAGTTTTTGTTGGTAACCCTGTTGAAGGCCCCCCTCTTTGTACATCAACAATAACAAGCGGTAACTCGGTAATCACAGCCAGGCCAATAGCTTCACTTTTCAACGCCAGGCCCGGGCCGGAGGTAGTAGTTACAGCCAAATTTCCGGCAAAACTGGCACCAATAGCCGAGTTAATCCCGGCAAGTTCATCCTCTGCCTGAAAGGTTTTCACTCCCAGGTGTTTTCGTTTTGCTAATTCCTGAAGGATCTCTGTTGCAGGTGTAATAGGATATGAACCAAGAAAAAGAGGCCTTCCCGATCGTTCTGAAGCGGCCAGCAAACCCCAGGCCACAGCAATATTTCCCGTAAAATTACGAAACTTACCTTTTCGGTCTTTGGTTGGCAATATCATAAACCGGGACCTCAGGGCTTCAATTGTTTCAGCGTAATCGTAACCGGCCCTTAAAACTAGTTTGTTGGCTTTGGCTAACAAGGGCTTAGAAGCAAACTTCTCATCCAAAAATTGTTCTCCAAAATTCAGGTCCCTTTCAAAAAGCCAGTATAAAATACCAATAGCAAATTGATTTTTTGTTTTTTCAGCCGTTTTGCTATCCAATCCCAGCTCTTTGGTAGTTGCTAAATTCAGGGTGCTAATCGGCGCTTTTACAACGTTATAGCCATCCAGCGAATCATCTTCAAGAGGGTCTTCTATATAGCCTGCTTTTTTATAATGTCTATTATCAAAATTATCAATATCTATTATGATCGTAGCTCCCCTTTTAACCCATCTCATGTTGGCTTTCAGAGCAGCGGGGTTCATAGCAACTAAAACATCGGCCTGGTCGCCGGGAGTTTTTACTTCCATATGGCCAATATGTACTTGAAACCCTGAAACACCTGCCATAGTTCCTTGCGGAGCCCTGATTTCAGATGGATAGTCAGGGAAAGTGGAGAGGTCGTTACCTACAAAAGCAGAAGTATCGGAAAACTGAGTGCCACTTAGCTGCATCCCATCGCCCGAATCGCCGGCAAATTTAACCACCACATCTTTTAGCTTGATCGTCTTCTTTTTTGTTCCTGTTGACATCTTTAATGATTTAAAAATCAAAGGCAAAGTTATATCATTTATCAACGATACATTCAACTTTTTTTTCTTTTTTTTTGCATTATTCAAGAATATTTAAAATATATTTGCAGCGTAATAAACATAAATAACAAATACTTTTATTATTAACCTTAATTTTATTAAGTTATGGCTTACAAAATCACTGATGATTGTACTGCTTGTGGAACATGCATTGACGAATGCCCTGTTGAGGCAATCTCCGAAGGTGACATCTACGTAATAGATCCCGATATCTGCACTGATTGTGGATCATGCGCAGACGTGTGCCCGGTAGAAGCAATCCATCCGGAATAATTCTAACACAAAAAAGTTAGATAAGGAATATTAATTGCAATCAATTAAAATTATTTAAAGTCCACAACAATGTGGACTTTTTTTTGTTTACTCAGATACATGATCAATTGCTGAAAAATTATTTATAAATTCGTTAATTTTGCATTAATTTAATCAGTTAACCTAATTCATGGATAAGTTATTATATCTTCAAAATGCCGATCCGGCTTTGATTGAAGAATTATACACTAACTTCAGGAAGGATTCTGAATCTATGAAATTTCTGGTAAAAGTAAAAGAGATGCTTGAAAATCCTGTTAAACTTATATTTGGAGGAAATGACCCAATAAAAACCCTTCTAAACCTGTAGAAAATGAAAAAAAAATTTGATTTTCTGGTTATCGGATCAGGTATTGCCGGTTTAACTTATGCATTAAAAGTAGCAAGCTTTGGTAGCGTGTGTATCATAACTAAAACAAAGGCAGATGAAACTGCAACCAGGTATGCACAGGGTGGTGTTGCAGCTGTTATGTACACACCTGATTCTTATGAAAAACATATTTATGACACAATAGTGGCTGGCGATACACTTAGTGATGAAGAGATCGTTCGAATAACTATTACCGAATCTACCGATCGGATAAAAGAACTGATTGAATGGGGTGCACAGTTTGACAAAAAAGAATCGGGTCAGTATGATTTGGCAAAAGAGGGGGGGCACTCAGAGCACAGGGTCTTACATCATAAAGATAATACCGGAGAAGAGATTGAGCTTACTCTTTTGAACCAGGTAAGAAAAAATCCAACTATAGAAATCCTGGAAGATCATTTCGTCATAGATATCATTACGCAACACCATCTTGGACAAAAGGTAACCAGAAAAACAAAAGATATAACCTGTTATGGGGCATATGTATTTAATAAAAAGAATAAAGATATTTTTACTCTCCTGGCCAGGATAACGATGATCAGTTCAGGGGGTGTTGGAAACGTATACAGTATAACAACCAACCCTGAAATTGCAACTGGTGATGGGATTGCCATGGTTTACAGAGCTAAAGGCCTTGTTGAAAAAATGGAATTTATTCAGTTTCACCCTACTGCTCTTTACAATCCGACAGAAAAACCATCCTTTTTAATTACTGAAGCTTTGCGAGGTTTTGGTGCCATTTTGAAAACCATAAATGGGAAAGAATTTATGCAAAAATACGATAAAAGAGGGTGTCTTGCTCCGAGAGATATTGTTGCCCGTGCCATTGACAATGAGATGAAGATATCAGGGGATAATTATGTGTGCCTCGATTGCCGTCATATTGATAAGAATGATCTAATAAATCATTTTCCTACCATTTATGCCAAGTGTTTGAGTATAGGTATTGATATCACAAATGAGATGATACCTGTTGTTCCCGCAGCGCATTATGCTTGTGGTGGTATTAAAGTTGATAAATGGGCAAGAACATCTATCTACAATTTATATGCTTCAGGTGAATGCGCTTCGACTGGCTTACACGGCGCAAATCGTTTGGCTTCTAATTCGCTTCTTGAATCGTTGGTCTTTTCACACCGGGCAAGTATAGATTCAATAAAACGACTCAAAACTGTCGATCTGAAACAGCATATCCCAGCCTGGGATGATGAGGGTATGGTGATGAATGAAGAGCTGATTTTGATCACTCAAACTATCAAGGAATTACAGTTGATCATGACCCATTACGTAGGCATTGTTCGATCTAACCTTAGATTACAGCGAGCGCTCGACCGCCTTGAAATTATTTACAGAGAAACAGAAGAGTTGTATCACAAATCAAAAGTTACGGTCAAAATATGCGAATTACGTAACTTGATAAATAATGCATACCTGATCATTAAGATGGCAATGGACAGAAAAGAAAGCAGGGGGTTGCATTATTCAATCGACTATCCCAAAGTGATCAATAATGGCTTTGAAAAAGAGATAAACATTACATATCCTCCTCCCTCTCAATAATGAATATCCGTTGTTGTAAAGTAATTTCCTGATATTTACAGGATACCCAGCTTAGCTTTTACAAGGTCGAGGATATCATCACCCGGGTCGGCAAAAAGAAGCAACCCTCCAGTGGTATTAAAGACATACGTATAACCATGCTCTTTTGCTACATCTTTAACGGCTTTTTCTGCTTTTTCAATCAAAGGAGTTGTCAATTCAGCCTCTTTACTCTGCATATCTTGCTGTGCGGAATACTGAAAAGCTTCCATCCGTGCCTGTAAATCCTGGATCTCTTTCTCTTTGGTTTGTTTAATAATAGCAGACATAATTTCAAGGTTTGTCTGATAATCCATAACTTTACTTTCTAATTCAGCTTGCATCGCATCAAATTGCCCCTGAATAATTCTGGCATATTGTTCATACTGGATTTTAACAGAGTCAAGTTCAGGCATAGCGTTATACAATTCAGCAAAATCCAAATGACCAAATTTTTCTTCAGTTTGGGCTGATAATGTACCTGCCATCAAAAATAACACAACAGCAACAAATACTTTTCCAATTTTTTTCATGATATGCTTTATAATAATTAAATGGTTACAATAAAAGAGGGGCAAATATATAAATAAATGAGACGAACTATACGTATTTATAACAATTGTTAAAAAAAATTATTACC
>JAUXII010000177.1 GCA_030621075.1 Lentimicrobiaceae bacterium | reverse complement strand
TGTTTTTTCCAGAAACCATTCAAAACGGCTGATATTTTTTGTAGGTGCTACGGCTATATGCAGGCGGTAATTTTTCCCCCCGAATTCCTTTTGAGTATTCAGTATTTCAACGATACATTTTTTGGGATCGGGTTCAATTAGTTTAGCCTCGACCAGTGTTCCTCTTCCATTTGTTATGTGGAGGGCATCGCCCGTATTTAGCCTTAACACTTTAATGCAATGCCTTGATTCATCTTTATTCAGAGGGTAGACGTCAGAAGTTAAATCAGGTGCGTAGAATAAATTCATAATATGTTACTCAATGCTCAGTTTTTCTGAATGAAGAAAATCACCGGAAATGAGTTTTATCAGGTATATCCCTTTTGGCAAGTCACCAATATCAAGCTGTGTGATATTGTCGATGCCATGATTTTCAGTTTTTTCTGTGAATACAAGTTGTCCCTGAAGGTTATAAATGCTGATAGTAAGACTCCCTTTAAAAGGTTTATGTGTTATGTAGAGGGTTCCGTGAGTAGGATTGGGGTAAATGTTTATTTCTGATTCTTTGGTTGGGATCATTATTTCGCCAACGGGGCTGGTAATGTGTACGTTATCGATGAAGATATTATTACCGAGGTAATTGTATGTTTCGAACATTATTTTAATGTCTTGCAATCCGGCCCAGGCCGAAATATCTATTTGATTACATTCACTTCCAAAACCCTCACCACACCAATCTTCTGAAATTTGTGGTATAAATTCATCTGTTGTCAGTGGATGAGTGGCAAAATTACCCGTACCATTTTCCCCACCACTAAATATTCTTGTCCGGGTTTCGCCGCAGTCATCTGAAATATAAATAATTAGCGAATCTGTCACGGAGGGATATTTTTGTGCATAGGCATGTTCAAATGAAAGAAATACCGGGTTAAATTCTGTAAGGTCGAGGGCAGGCGATATCAAACGATCCCTGGCTCCCGGAGGAACTATATAATCATAAATATTTACCCCACTTGCATAGTCACTCTGTTGGGCACCTCCAACAGTAAAAATTTCCCATGTTTTCTTGCCATCAGGATTATCCACTGTCCATGACCTGGTCGAAAAAGTCCCTGTTTCAAAATCTTCAATAAAAGGAACAGGATACCCACCTATTGCAATATAATCATCTTTGACTGTTATGTTTTCACCATTGGAGTTGGTAACAGTAAGCGTAACAGAGTATAATGTGTTTTCAAAGAACTGCACAACTGGATTTTGAGAGTTGGCATTTGTTCCCTCCAGATAAGTGACAGACCAGGGGTTAAACTGCCATTGCCAGGAGATGGGGCAATGTAATGATAAATCATAAAATTCGACACTGGGATTACCTGAACAAAAACTAGTTTTACTGGCCTCAAAATCGGCTACAGGCATCAATTCGGTGCTAACTGTAATATATCCTGCTTTGATGATAGAATCTGTTCCGGAAGGATTACCGGCAACCAGTTTAACTTCAAAAATGCCAGCATTCTCATATACTATATTTTGAGGGTTTTTTTCAGTTGATGATTCCGGGATTCCACCTTCAAATGTCCATTCCCATTGGTGAGGAATGCCAATTGACAAGTCGGTAAAATTCACCGCACAGCCCGGAGTGATTAGTGTTTGATTTACAGTAAAATCAACTTCCGGCAAACCATAGTAAGGTTCTGATTCCCACAATCCCCGCCCATACGTTGAAGCCCTGATCATGTCATCTGAAATATTTATTGAGTCGTAATAGATCTCAATTTCAGTTACTCTTCCGGCAACAGGAAAACCATTGGAATATAAAATCCAATCATCCATAGATTGATCTCTGTAATAAATGCCTGCATCTGTTCCCAGGTACAGCCCTTCGGGACTATTATCATAATAGGTAATAGAACTAAAATGGATATTTGGTAAAGTACCGGAAATATCTGTCCATGTCATGCCTTTGTCAAAGGACTTGTAAACATGATTACTTTGAGTCATGTACACAATGTCAGGATCAAAAGGGTGTGCTTCAATATCTGTAGGTGTACTACTATTAGGTAAGAAAGATGTTAAATCAATCCAATTTGGTGATACCGAAAATAGGTTGTCTGTTCTTTTAAGTGTTGAGTTATTTCTTACAACGTAGAGTATTTTTCCGTTCGCAGGCGATTGTTCCAGTACCCTGGCCTGACTACCTTCACCGGAAGATATTTTTTCCCAGGTTGGGTTGAATATCTTAACATTTTTACATCGCCAAACATTATAATAACCGACATACATATAGTCTGAATTCCCCTGATCAAGTATGAATGGGGTTACCCAGGCCCCGCTTTCATTTATACCTCCAACTCCATCACCAGCAATCTTGTGAGACCCATTATTGTTAACTATACGAAAAATTGATCCATAATACAAAGTGGCATAGCTATATTGAGCGTCTGTATGGTCAATGGCACATTCCATTCCATCACCCCCGTAAACAACCTTCCAGTTGGTGCCAAGATAGGTTGATGTGCCATTGTCCTGGTAACCATTAATAACAAGATCCTTTACTGTAGCACTCTGGCCGATTTTATAGACCTGTCCGATGGCCAGGCCATTTGAGATTTCATGCCAACCCTGGCCTCCGTCATCCGTCCAGTAAATTCCACCATCATTTCCTGCATAGAGCTTTCCATCCAGCGGATTGTACTCCAGTACGTGCAGATCGGCATGAACAGAAGGTACACCGCAATCGCCCCACCAATGTGATGAAATATCCCAGGTTACACCACCATCAGTTGATTTAAAGCAGTTAACCCCTCCTGCATAAATAGTATTTTCATCAAGTGGGTCAACAGCAATGTCAAGATCGTACCAGGCCTGGCCGCCAGACCCTCCATTGCATCCCCAGCTCATAATATTTGGGGAATTTGACATCATAGTGAAATTGAGGCCCCCATCAACAGACTGATAAATGCCCTTATAAGAGCTTGAGGTTGTTATTAGAAAATAAACATATTCCGGATTTGCCGGTGTTACTCCAATAACTCCTCTGCTGCTGCCCGGAAGCCCTGATGTGATCTGGATCCAATTTTCCCCGGTGTCGTCTGAATAATAAAAATTACCACCCCCTGAAGCAAAAATAATTGATGGATCATCTGTTTTGAATACGATTTCTTTAATATTTCCTCCCATGGGCTTATACCAGTTTTCGCCCCCATCTATGGTTTTAAACACCCCACCACTGGTAGCAGCAATGATCATATCCGGGTCATCAGGGTGCATGATCATTCTTCCTACTTTTTTATTACCCATTCCATTATTTGATAAGGCCCAGGTTTCACCTCCGTCATCTGATTTCATAACGCCAAGGCCCGGTGCGTCACCGGCATCGCGGTCACCTGTGCCGATGTACATTATATCAGGTTCAAGAAAATTAATAAGGATGGAAGATACACCCAATGTTGGTAAAACATCTGTATTACTTGTCCATGTCAACCCATTATCGTCTGTTTTCCACAATCCGCCTGAAGGAGCGCCAATATAAAAAATACCCGGGTTATTTGGGTGGAATTCGATAGCATTGATCCTGCCTAACCCTTTGTAACCCTTCCCATCCGGTATTTGAAAAGGGCCAAGGTTTACCCAATTTCCGTTGTTATCCCTGGTATTGCTGTGGCTTTTTAAGTAAGAAAAGTATCCCTGCCAGGTTTTATCCGGATCAGGCCGGCTACCATCCGGATTTACCCTGCTTTCCATCAAATACTCCCAACGTTTGAATGGTTTCCATCCACATCCCTTTGTTATTTCCCTGCCTTGCCAGTATATATTAAATGCTTTTTGAACATCGAAAAAATTTACTTCCGGGTTCTGCATCATCTCTATCCAATATGGGTATTCATGGGCATAGTCGCCATTACTTTTGGAATTATCTTGTAGTGACTGAGCGTTTAC
>JAUXII010000067.1 GCA_030621075.1 Lentimicrobiaceae bacterium | reverse complement strand
ATAAACTATAACCATACCATGATTAAGCGAAAAATAGAAAAATTGGTTCAACGCTACCTTGACGGAGATGTTTCTTTTAAGGAAAAGAAATATGTTGAGGAATTAATTAAGGATGACGCATCAGTGAAAGAATATTATGAACAGATGAAGCTCCTTGAAGAGGATTTATATCTTGATGCTCAAAGCATTGAAGGTGTTAATCTAAAGGATGATGTCCTTAACGAGATCCAGCTTATGAAAATGAAAAAAACGGTGATTAGTGATGGTACCGGTTTTTTTGAAAAAATGTTTGCCAATAACAGATTGAATATCGCTTATGCTGTTGTGTTGGGCTTGGTTATTGGGTTTTTTATTTTCAGCCCGGCCATAAGGCAAAATGGCCAGCCTTCCATTCCCGAATCCGATCTGTACGGCACGATTTATAACAATGAAGCAACAACAGCTTTTATGTTACCAATTGAGTTACCATCTGTTAAAGTAAATCTTAGTGCGGATTATCTCCCACAAGATTTTATAAGGATTTCCGTGGATATTTCTTCAGAAGAACAAATACGGATGCGGCTTTCATTTAATAAAAATAATTTTCAACCATGGAATATGAAAGTCATTAGTGCCAATCCTGAATGTAGATTGCTTTCAGATTATAATTCTGTAGAAGTTATAAACAAGGGAGAAAACAGGTATTTTATTTTGTTGAAAAAAATGAATCATCTGGAGGAACAGATTGAGGTCAGGGTATTTTCAAATGATCTGTTACTTTATGAAAATATTGTGATGGTTAGTAAATAAATGAGAAATATTAACCCATAAAATATTAAAGTCATGAAAATAAAAATTAAATTATTAACTATTGTAGCTGTTGTTGCAGCATTTATGTTCTCTTTTTCCTGCCAAAATCGTGTTAAAGAAAAAGATGTTTCGGGCACCATCGGGAAGGTGGAGAAATATCATAAAGACCAAATGAGTGAAAACGATATTTTACTTAGAAGTGAAATAATTAGCGATACCGCTGAACTTGCCAATATAATTCGTGGTATGCTGATTTTTCATGCATATGCTGATGCCCTGTCTGATGAACTTAATAAAAACGCCACAGATATTGAAAGTAGCCAGGCTAATGTGAATAATCTGTTAGGCATTGAGGAGTTAAAAGAGTATTGTGAGTTTGTGAAAAACAGGAATGAAACACTTGCTTCGACGATTGCGATGTATTGGGATATTTATAATGATACTGTCACTGAAATATCATTTGACGTGGAACAGAACCTGAAAAATTTTATCAACTACTATTCCCAGTTAAATGCAAAGTCTACTGTTGTGGACGATGTTGTTGAAAAGAGTGATCAATGGATTGAAGAAAATAGTGCTATAGAAGGAAGTGAAAATGAAATTGAAAGACTAAAAAAGCTAAGGGATGAAGTCTTGTTGAGAGATATGCAAATGGCTCTTGTTCTGGGTAATAACGAAAAATTAGGTGTTATATTGAATAAGGCTTTATTTGATGTCGGTTCTTTGAATGTTCTTGGAATATTAGCTGATAATGAATCGTTGGGTTCGTTAGCACTAGCGGTCCAACCCCAACTAGCTGACATAAGTCAGGCACCCGCGGCTCAGGAGAACCTTAATTCCTTTATGGCTACCGGAGAGCTTAATTTTTTTATAGCAGCTGCTTTAGGAAGTGAAATTTTATTTGACAATGAAGCTCTGGGATCTGGGGTTAATTTGCCAATTGGAAGCACTGATTTATTAGCCGTTAACTTATTGAATAATGACCAGGCTTTTATCAATAGCTTTAATGGATTGTTCAATAATGAGGGGCTGAATGTCGTCTTAGCGAATGTTTTTTCCAATATTAGCAGTTCCGATGATCTGAATTTCTTTTTTGTAAGTGATCAGGAGAACTTAGGCAGCTATTTAGGATCTTTTTTATCTTTTCATCAGGATCTAAGCAATGTAGAGGGTTTGCAAATCGTTTTATAACAGACGGGGAGCAATTTTTTTTATATTATACATCCTTTTAACTTATATATGGCAAAGAAATTAAAGTGGTTCTTAATCTTTTTTCTTGCCTTTCTCCCGGCAAAATCGGTTTACACTCAGATTTATCAGTACAATACACCTAATTTACGCTTAATCTATCTTACCAAAGGCTATTCATATATGATTCCGCACATGGCCAGGAGTTATGAGAATGCCATGCAGTTTCATAAAATATTTTGGGATTATGAGCCTTCTGAAGAGGTTACGATTATTCTAAATGATTTTACGGATGTTGGTAATGGAGGCACGCTTGTTATTCCCTGGAATATGCTTTCCATAGGAATTGCGCCATTTAATTATTCCTATAATATCATTCCTTCAAATGAACGATTTCAATGGCTCATGAATCATGAACTCGCACATGTAGTAATGTGCGATAAGGCTTCCCGGATGGATAATGTGTCGCGGAAAGTTTTTGGAAGTAAGGTTTTACCGGATAATACCAATCCGGTTTCATTGGCTTACAGCTATATGACAACACCTCGATGGTATTCGCCCCGGTGGTATCATGAAGGTATTGCTGTTTTTATGGAAACCTGGATGTCGGGCGGGATGGGTAGGGTTTTGGGAGGATATGATGAGATGGTTTTCAGGACTATGGTGAAGGACAGTAGTTACTTTTACGGGATTGTAGGGCTTGAAACAGAAGGGACGGCCATTGATTTTCAGGTAGGGGTTAATTCGTACCTCTATGGAACACGTTTCGTCAGCTACCTGGCATATGAGTATGGTGTGGGAAAATTATGGGATTTTTACTCCAGGACAGATAGCAGTAAGCGGTTTTATGCTTCACAATTTAAGCATATATATGGAGTAGATGTGAGGAAAGCATGGGGAAACTGGATTTCCTGGGAGCATGGTTTCCAGGAGGCAAATTTGCAAAGGATAAGGGAATACCCTGTAACTCCTAAGGTGGAGGTTACGGAAATGCCTCTCGGGTCTGTTTCCAATGCTTTTTTCGACAGCAAAAAAAATAAAATATATGCCGCTGTTAATTATCCGGGAAAGATGGCTCATATTGCAGAGATAGATATGAATAATGGTACTATGAAAACAGTTGCACAGGTTCCAAGCCCGGTTCTCTATTATGTTACTTCTCTGACATATGATGAAAGCTCAGGCACCCTGTTTATGTCAATTAATAACAGTGATTGGAGAGGCCTTCGTTCCATTGATGTAGAAACAGGAAAACATGAAGACCTTATTAAAATAACCCGCGCAGGTACTTTTGCTTTTAACAAAAAGGACAAATCTCTTTGGGCAATACAGCACTTGAACGGGAGGGTTACGATTATTCGTTTTCCAAAACCATATACTGAATGGGAAGAGGTGCACACCATTCGTTTTGGCCGCAGTTTTTTTGATATTGACATTTCAAACAACGGTAAGTACTTATCAGCAATCATGGCTGATGCAGCGGGTAATCAGAAGCTCATCTTATATACGTTGGAAGATTTAATGAAAGGGAAAACTGAATATAAGGAGTTGTATGAGTTCGAAGAGAGCGCCATGTCCAGCTTCCGGTTTTCTGATGATGATCGATATCTTTTCGGCACCTCATATTATACTGGCGTTTCTAATGTTTTTCGCATTGAAATAGAGTCGATGAAGGCTGATTTGATCACTAATGCGGAGTCAGGTTTCTTTAATCCTGTTCAAATCAGTGAAGACTCACTGCTGGTATTTGAATTTTATCAGGATGGTTTAAAGCCCTGTAAAATAAAAATTGATCCCATTGAAGATGCCAATGCCATTGATATGTTTGGGCAAATGGTATATGAGAAGAATCCGGTTGTTGAAGAGTGGATGCCACCACCACCTTCACAAATAAATATTGATTCGTTGAAAACCTATGAAGGGGATTATAGTACGTTTAAAGAATTAAGATTTGCCTCGGCATATCCGGTTATTGAAGGATATAAAAACCTGGTGGCCTGGGGGTATCGATTCAATTTTATGGATCCGGTTGCAGTGCATTCATTAAAACTAACAGCTTCTTACTCTCCTTATAGTTTTCTACCTGAGAAACAGCGCTTTCATATCAATTGTGATTATCATTATTGGGGGTGGGATTTTACAGCCAGTTACAATAAAACCGATTTTTATGATCTTTTTGGTCCTACAAAAGTTAGCAGGGCCGGGTATGCATTTACCTTAAAATACCATAAAATATTAAATCGTTTCCGGCCTAAGAAGATTGATTTTTCTGTCCAGGTGGGCGCCTATGGCGATATAGAGAAATTGCCTGATTTTCAGAATATCGATGCACCCTATACAGAACTTTATACAGGCGTTGCTAATTTCCATTATAGTTACCTCCGAAAATCGCTTGGAGCTGTTGAACCTGAGCAAGGCTTTGAGTGGAATTTCTTTTTTCATTCCTACCTGGCAAATAATGAATTATATCCACGGCTTATCTCAAATCAGGATTTCGGTGTATTGCTACCTGTTAAACATACGTCGTTCTGGTTAAGGACTTCCCTTGGGCAGGCTTTTGGCGATCGTAAGAATGTTTTGTCAAATATCTATTTTGGGGGGTTTGGAAATAACTACATTGATTACCAGGAAGTGCTCAGATACCGCGAATTCATGAGCTTTCCAGGTGTTGAGATCGACAATATTGATGCGATGAATTATGGAAAAATAACCGGTGAACTTAACTTAACACCATTGAGATTTAAAAAACTGGGTTTCCTGGGCTTTTATACTACTTATGCCCGACTTTCTATTTTTGGGATGGGCCTTTTTGCGGACATGACAGAATCAGACTATAAGCAGATAATATATAATGCAGGAGCTCAGCTTAATTTTGAGCTTGTCCTTTTTTCTTTGATCAAATCAACCTTCTCAGTTGGTTTTGCCAGAGCATTTCAGAACGATAGAGACTCTTCTGATCAGTTCATGATTTCACTTAAACTTTAATTCCTGTGCAGATACTTGTCTCCATCCTACCGGTTATTCTTTTCCTTATCGTTCTTATCGTACTTGACAGCTTCAAACTGGTTAAATATTCCGTGCTTTCACTTTGCCTTTTATGGGGCATTGCAAGTGCGGTGATTTCTTATTTTTTGAATTCATTTCTGATTGAGCACCTTGATTTAGCTTATAATGTTTATTCAAGATACATATCTCCTTTTGTGGAAGAGACCTGTAAAATAGCATTAATTATTTTGTTGATCAGGAAACATAAAATTGGTTTTATGGTTGATGGTGCCATTTATGGGTTTGCGGTTGGAGCAGGATTCGCTATTTTGGAAAATCTTTTTTTTCTGCACGAATTGAGCAATACTAATATTTTGATATGGATTGTCAGGGGAGTTGGTACAGCGATAATGCACGGTGGAACCGTGTCGGTCATGACTATTATCATCATGAAATCTTATGATAAACAAAAAATGGTGTCTCTTTCCTTTATTTGGGGGTGGTTAATTGCGGTTATGATACACTCTGTTTTCAACCAGTTCATTTTACCTCCTGTACTTAATATGTTGTTAATTTTGATTGGTATTTCTCTCACAGAGTTCCTGATTTTCCGTTTCAGTGAAAAATCTCTCCGCAATTGGTTACAACTTGAGTTTGACAGTGAACTGAGAATGATGATGATGATAAATGAAGGAAAGTTCTCGCATACACGATCGGGCGAATACCTGCACACCATAAAAAGCAGATTCTCTATGCTGGTTGTTGTTGATATGCTGGCATATATCTCACTCTACCTGGAATTGTCGATCCGGGCCAAGAGCAATATGATGTTAAAAGAGGTTGGTTTGCCTGTAAGAGGTGATCCGGAGATTAAGGATCGGCTTACTGAGCTAAAAGCGCTTGAAAAGAATATTGGCAAAACCGGATTGCTCGCCATTTCTCCTATCCTGCGAATATCACGCAAAGGGCTTTGGAAGTGGTCGATGCTTTAGGGTGATTAGCGGATCACAAAACCAATTCGCATATCGTTATTCGGATATCGTACAAAATATCAGATATCCTTTATCCTTTATCATTTATCTGATATCCCTTCATTTATGTCACCTCTAACCTTTAGGTCCTTT
>JAUXII010000011.1 GCA_030621075.1 Lentimicrobiaceae bacterium | reverse complement strand
TCTGTGAGAAATAAATCTATTAAGATAACTCCTTCTCCCAATTCCAGGCTGATAAGGTCATTTCATCAAGTGTTTTTTCTGCTTTCCAGCCAAGTTCTTTGTTAGCATAGCTGGTATCGGCCCAAACCTTCTCAATGTCACCAGGCCGGCGATTTGCTATCTTATAATTTAATTTCACACCTGAGCCTTTTTCAAATGACCTGATCACCTCCATAACAGAAAATCCATTTCCCGTTCCAAGATTAAAAACCTCGAAATTATTTTTCTTTTTTCCGGCCAACAGCCTATCAACAGCAATCACATGAGCCTTTGCCAGATCAACTACATGGATATAATCTCTTATGGCCGTACCATCAGGTGTATTATAATCATCACCATAAACATTTAACCCCGATCTTTTACCAATAGCTGTTTGCGTAATATAAGGCATTAGATTGTCAGGAATCCCCAGGGGCAACTCGCCAATAAGGGCTGATTCATGTGCGCCTATGGGGTTAAAATAGCGAAGTGATATCGCTTTCAACCCATGAGCCTTTACAGTATCTTCGATTATCTCTTCCGAAACCTGTTTGGTGTTTCCATAAGGAGACGCAGCTTTTTTTATGGGAGCATTTTCATTAACAGGCAATAAATCCGGTTGTCCGTATACGGTGCAGGAAGAAGAAAAAACAAAACAGGCAGCTTTACTATCTTTCATACAGTCAAGAATATTGAGAAGTGAAAGCAGGTTATTCCGGTAATACTTTAAAGGTTTTTTTACCGATTCAGGGACGGTTTTATAAGCAGCAAAATGTATCACTGCAGAAATATCGTGCTTCTCAAAAAAACGGTTGGTCCGGTCAGGGTCAGTCAAATCAAACTTTTCAAAATCCGGTTTTACCCCTGTAATTTTTTCAATGGAATTTACAACTTCAGCGGTAGAGTTACACAAGTTATCAACGATAACTACTTCATAACCGTTTTGCTGTAACTCCACAACAGTATGCGATCCTATGTATCCGGTTCCTCCTGTAACAAGAATTTTCATCTACTTAACATTTTTCAATAATTCATGATAATCACCTATTAATCCCACCGGTTTCGCATTCCTTATCTCATATGCTGTTTGAATACTGGGTCTTGCATCATCTGCCGAAAAACCTTTTCCCTCAATTATCCTTTTATAACTTTCAGTATGCAAATCGGTAAACCCACCACTAAACTCAATCTCTTCACTGTCAATTGAAATTGAACGATACGTACGTTGGCCATTAACCTTTACTTCGTTTGGCAACAGGTTAAAATCAAGGCTCAAAAACCATTTTATTCTGGCTCTTTCCAGTTGCAAAAACCCTGCTACAGTTTTTTCATCTGAATAATGAACAATATTTTCTTTTACCTGTCCAAAAAGATCGATCAGCATATCAAAAAAGTGAATGCCAATGTTGGTTGCCACTCCACCCGACTTAGCAGCCTCACCTTTCCACGACCTGTGATACCAATTGCCCCTACTGGTGATATAGGTAAGATTGACATCAAAAATTTTATCGGCCGGGCTTTGTAAAATTTGCTGTTTCAGTTTGATAATTTCAGGGTGAAGCCTCACTTGCAAAATAACATTGATCCTTTTACCGGTTTCTTTCTCTACCTCTTTTAAAGCGTCGATGTTCCATGGATTCAGTACCAGGGGTTTCTCACAAATAGCATCAGCCTGGTTCCGCAAAGTCAACCGGATGTGGGCATCGTGAAGATAATTTGGCGAACAAATTGCGACATAATCAATTTTCTGTTCTTTTTGCCGTCTCAGTTTATCAAGGTGACGGTCGAACCGTTCAGATTCAGTAAAATAATCAGCATCCGGAAAATAACTATCAATAACCCCCAGGCTGTCGAAAGGATCCAGTACAACAACCAGCCTGTTTCCGGTATCCCGGATAGCTTTCATATGTCGTGGTGCAACAAATCCGGATGCGCCAATTAAAGCAAATCTCTCTGTTTTGGACATATCTCTATTGATAAAATGATCTGTATTGATTTATTGTTTATTTGTTTATTCGTTTATTTGTTTATTTGTTTATTATTACTGCCTACCGGGTACTGGACAGTGGCCACTGCCTACTGCCTACTGCCTACTGCCAACTCTTACAACCCTCCCACTATCTAACCGATAAATCTCTCCACTCTCAGCACAAACCGCAACACCTTGTTTATCAAAATGAAGCTGATGCCCGTATTCGCTCATCCATCCTGTTTGGCGGGCAGGATTACCTATTACCAAAGCATAAGGCACGACTGGTTTTGTTACTACGGCACCTGCACCTATAAAAGAGTACGAGCCAATATCATTCCCACAAACTATAGTGGCATTTGCCCCGATAGTTGCTCCTTTTCTTATCCTTGTATTCTCGTATTTATCTTTCCGTACAACAGCACTACGAGGATTAATAATATTGGTAAACACCACAGAAGGGCCCAGAAACACATCATCCTCAATTATAACACCCGTATAAATGGATACATTATTCTGGACCTTGACATTATCACCTACTATCACATCCGAAGCAATAAATACATTCTGGCCAATATTGCACTGCTTACCAATTACACTGCCCGTCATAATATGTGAAAAATGCCAGATGCTGGTATCATGGCCTATCTTACACCCTTTATCTATTATTGCTGTTTCGTGAGAGAAATATTCTTTTTTCATAACGATCAGGAATGATTGACAAATTCAAGGACAGACGAAGTGATATAATCCAGTTGATCACCATCAAGCTCCGTATGCATTGGTAAAGATAATACCGACCGTGATAAATACTCTGTTACAGGAAAATCTCCGTTTTTATATCTCGGGTCCTGATATGCTTTTTGCATGTGTAGGGGTACGGGATAATAAATCATAGCAGGAATTTCTTTCTCATTTAAAAAAGATTGTAATCCATCCCTGTCGCACTCTTGTACAACCAACGTATATTGGTGGAAAACATGAGTTGAGTTTGGGGATCTGAAAGGTATTTTTAACCTGGGATTATCTGAAAACATACGATCGTAGTGATCAGCTACCTCAACACGACGTGAGGCATAATCATCGAGGTATTTCAATTTAACATTCAGAATTGCCGCCTGAATGCTGTCAAGGCGTGAGTTTACGCCAATATAATCATGATAATACCTTCTTGCCATCCCATGATTAACCATTATACGTAATTTGTTAGCCAGCTGATCATCATTGGTGAATATAGCGCCTCCATCTCCGAACGCTCCAAGGTTTTTTGATGGGAAAAAAGAGACACACCCAACATCCCCGATGGTGCCGGCTTTAGCCCGGGATCCATCACTGAAAATATATTCGGAACCAATGGCCTGACAGTTATCTTCGATTACAAAAAGGTTATGCTCACGGGAAATATCCAATATCGCTTCCATATCAGCACACTGGCCAAAAAGATGAACCGGAACAATGGCTTTGGTCATTGGCGTGATGGCTCTTTTAATAGCTTGAATATCAATATTAAATGTATCAGGCTCAACATCCACAACCACGGGTATCAGGCCTAAAAGAGCAATCACCTCTGCTGTTGCAATGAAGGTAAATGAGGTTGTGATAACTTCATCCCCGGGTTTGAGGCCAAGCGCCATCATCGAAACTTGCAAAGCATCGGTACCATTGGCACAAGGGATCACATGTTTTATGCCCAAATATTTTTCCAGGTTTGACTGGAAATTTTTCACTGCCGGCCCGTTTATAAATGCCGTTGAATCAATAACCTCCCGGATAGCCTGGTCTATCTCTGGTTTTATCCTTTCATACTGATCTTTAAGATCAACCATTCTAATTTGTCTCATGCACTTTTCCCATTTTCAAATGAAACGCTAAACTTCTAAATTTATTTGAATATACCAAACAGCAAAGTTAGACAATTTATTATTAGCTTCAAGCGTTAGGCCGTTAGATGAAAGAGGTGGTAAAGACGATTTTACTATCTTTGCACATATTTTGAAGCCTTCTTATGATATCATCTATCAAATATATACTTGGAGTTTTCTTACTGGGCTTAACGCTGTTTTCAAATGCACAGGTTAATGTTTCCGAATCACCGCTCTATGCACCTATGATCGGCCCTGCTTTTTCTTTTCAGGTTCCGGGAGGCGATCTGGCTGAACGTTTTGGAAGTAACTTTACCATTGGCGGAACTTTCATGATAAAAACCAAAAAAAACCTTTTGCTTGGGGCTGATGGCAACTTCATCTTTGGAGACAACCTAAAAAACGGAGAAAGCCTGTTGGAATCCATCTCTACAGAAGAAGGATTTGTTATCGATCACTACGGATCGCCGGCTAATATATCCCTTTATGAAAGAGGGTTTCACCTGCAGGTAAAAGCAGGTAAATTATTTAATATCATAGGGCCAAATCCAAACAGTGGACTTATCATAACCGGTGGCATAGGATACCTTCAACATAAAATCAGAATAGAAAATAATGAAGGGTCAGCCCCACAGGTACTAGGTGATTACGCTAAAGGATATGATAAGCTTTCAGGAGGGCCGGCAATCAGCGAATTTATTGGATACCTTCACCTGGGAAATAAAAAATTATTTAATTTCTTTGCCGGGATTGAACTGGTTCAGGCCTGGACCAAAGCACAAAGATCCTATGATTTCAACCTCATGGGTAAAGATGAATCCAAACGGTTTGATACCTTCTTCGGAGCTAAAATTGGATGGCTCGTGCCGCTTTATCCGAAAACACCTGATGAATACTATTACTTTTGAAAAAGCTTTATAATATATCCATTTATCTTTATCAATTCCTGATAAGGCTGGCAGGGGTTTTTAGCCCAAAGGCAAAAAAATGGATAAAGGGCAGAAAGGGGCTTTTCGATGAAATTAAAAATCGCCTTGATCCTGATGAAAAAATTGCGTGGTTTCATTGTGCCAGTCTGGGAGAGTTTGAACAAGGACGCCCTTTAATTGAAGCTTTCCGGCATAACCATTCAGATTACAAAATTGTGCTTACCTTTTTCTCCCCCTCCGGTTACGAAATCAGAAAAAATTACAGCGGAGCTGACTATATTTTTTATCTACCTGCCGACACATCCAAAAATGCTGTCCGGTTTGTCAGCCTCATTCATCCTTCTGTAGCGATTTTTATCAAATATGAATTTTGGTATAACTACCTTGCACAGCTTCACCATGAAAAAATACCCGTAATTATGGCATCAGCCATTTTCAGGCCCGGACAACCATTTTTCAAATGGTATGGCACCTGGTTCAAAAAACAGTTACAAAATATCCATTATTTTTTCGTTCAAAATGATGATTCCGAAAAACTTCTCCAATCTATTGGCTTATCAAATGTTGCAATAAGTGGAGACACACGTTTCGATCGTGTTCATGAAATTGCTATTAAGAAAAAATCATTTCCCCTTATCGAAAAATTTATTGCCGGATCACAGGTTCTGATTGCCGGAAGCACATGGCCTAAAGATGAAGAGTTAATCTTATCCTTACTAAATGATTTCAAATTTTCGTTTAAGCTTATTATTGCCCCACATGAAATCCACGAAATCCGAATCCGGGATTTAGTTGCAAAAACCAAAGGAAAAGCTATCCGGTACAGTAACGCTGACAACGAGCAATTAAATTCTTATCAAATTCTTATCATCGACACCATTGGTATCTTATCACAATTATATCAGTATGCGTTCGTATCTTATATCGGTGGTGGGTTTGGAAAAGGTATTCATAATATTCTGGAAGCAGTAACTTTTGGTATTCCTGTCATTTTCGGCCCGGAATATAAAAAATTCGATGAAGCTGTTGATCTCATCAACCTGAAAGGGGCTTTTTGCATTCACCATAAAGAAGAATTAAATAATATCATCCATTCATTGATAGATAACCCTGATTTTTACAAAATATGTTCGGATATTTGTACCAACTTTGTGAAGGGAAAAACCGGCGCTACACAAATGATCATGCAAAAAATTGAAGAAAGCGTGATAACAAAAAAGGGATAGGAATTACGAGTTATGCCTGCCTGCCGGCTGACAGGGCTTTTAATTAGAGATTTAAATAATTTAAAAATGATTAAAAAAACTGATACACTTTCTGAAAAAGATTCCATCGTATTATTGCTGGAGGATGGAAAAAACCTGAAGACAACAATTTTAAAAAAAGATGAAATCGATTATGCATTAAAGCAAAACGATAAAAATAAAAAAGAGCTGATTGCCTTCAACCGGTTGAACAGATGGATTTTTGTTCAATTTATCAAAAAGGAAGCTAATAAGTATAAACGCCTGGAAAATTGCAGACTGGCAGGGGGAGAGGTTGTATCAAAAATTAATGACCAAAAGATCCCGGGAATTGTGCTATCAGACCTGGAAGGCAAGCCCGCAGAGGTGTTAGCTTATGCTGAAGGCATGGCCCTTGGAAATTACCAATTCCTGAGGTATAAAAAGGATCCCGGGGAAAAGAAAAACTCCCTGGATGCTATTTCAATCATTTCCACGAAAATCACCAAATCTGACATTGCTCTCCTAAACATCGCTGTTGAAAGCACCTGTATTTGCCGTGATCTCATCAACGAACCGGTAGCTACTCTTAATGCTGTAAAATTATCGGAAGAAATCGCAGAAATGGGAGCCCGTGTCAATGCCACGGTGGAAATTTTAAATAAGAAAAAAATTGAATCGTTAAAAATGGGAGGCCTTCTTGCTGTTAACAAGGGTAGTTTGGATCCGCCTACTTTTACTATCATCGAATGGAAATCACCAAATCCGGTGAATAAAAAACCATACATTTTCGTTGGCAAAGGGGTGACGTATGATACCGGTGGTTTGAATATTAAGACGGGTACGTATATGGACAATATGAAAAGTGATATGTCAGGCGCTGCAGCTGCTTCTTCTGCCGTATATGCGATAGCAAAAGCTAAATTACCAGTTCATGTAATTGCCCTTATTCCGGCTACTGATAACCGGCTTAACGGAAACGCTTATGTATCGGGTGATGTAATTCAAATGCACAACGGCCTTTATGTTGAAGTGTTAAACACCGATGCTGAAGGACGAATGATCCTGGCAGATGCCCTGAGTTACGCAAAAAAATATGATCCTGCCCTGGTTATTGATTTGGCCACACTCACCGGAGCAGCTGCTATAGCAATTGGAAAATTCGGTATTGTAGCTATGGGAACAAAAAGTGATGAAGAGATGACTGCACTGAAAAAAAGTGGTGAACATGTTTATGAACGACTGGTAGAATTCCCATTTTGGGAAGAATATGGTGAGCTGATAAAATCAGATATTGCAGACATAAAAAATATCGGTGGCAAGGAAGCAGGGGCCATTACAGCCGGTAAATTTCTCGAACATTTCACTGATTATCCATATATTCACCTCGACATTGCAGGGCCGGCTTTTGTTGATAAGAAATTTAATTACAGAGGGCAGGGTGGAACAGGGATAGGTGTCAGGCTCCTTTTTGATTTCATTCAACAGAAAAGTAACCAGGGTTAAGGCTGGCACCCAATTCAAATTACTTTTATCTTTTTCGTGAAAATCATACTAATTTAGACTAAAAACATGAACCCACAGCAAGAGAGTAAAGAGCATAAAATCCGCATTGGTATAACACATGGTGATGTGAATGGTGTTAGTTATGAAATAATGATTAAAACTTTTTTAGATCACCGGTTGATGGAATTATTCACTCCTATTATATACGGTTCTTCAAAAGTTGCATCTTATCACCGTAAAGTGTTAAATATTACTGACTTCAGCCTTAATCTTATTAAAAAAGCAGAGTTTGCGAACCCCAAGCGCCCGAATATCATTAATTGCTATGAAAAAGAGATAAAAATTGAACTGGGCAAGTCAACAACTATTGCGGGCGAGCTTTCATTCCTGGCCCTGGAGCAAGCTTGCAACGACTTAATAAACAAGTCACTTGATATATTAGTAACAACACCTATAAATAAAGCCAATATCCAATCAGGCGATTTTAAATTTCCGGGCCACACAGAATATCTTGCTGAGAAGTTCAATAGTGAAGATGTGCTGATGGTCATGATCCATAATAATCTGCGTATCGGTGTGATAACAGGACATATCCCCCTGAAAGAAGTGGCTGAAAAAATAACAAAAGAACTTATTTTGAAAAAAATAAAAATATTACACGATTCCCTTGTCGTTGATTTCAACATACAAAAACCAAAAATCGCTGTGCTTGGATTAAACCCTCATTCCGGTGATTCGGGGTTACTGGGTGAAGAAGAAGAAAAATTTATCATCCCTGCTATCCAGGAAGCCATGGATGAAAACATGCTGGTTTTTGGCCCCTTCGCGGCAGATGGTTTTTTTGGCTCTTCAAATTATACACACTTTGATGCTATTCTGGCCACATACCACGACCAGGGATTGACACCTTTCAAAACACTGGCTTTTGATGAAGGTGTAAACTATTCAGCAGGATTACCCTTTGTCAGGACCTCCCCTGCACATGGAACCGGTTATGAAATAGCCGGAAAAAATATGGCTTCTCCCAATTCTTTCCGCCAGGCAATTTATCTCGGAATGGATATCTATAAAAACAGGCAAGAGTACCAGGAATTGTTAGCTAATCCACTTGAAAAAGGGAGGCTGGAAGGAGAAGCCAATGAAAAAAAGAATAAGAATTCTGCTATTCAATAATACGTTAACATAATTTCTTATGGCTGTTGCTGAAGAATGTCATTATAAAATTTCGGATATCTGCCAGATCGTAAGAGGAACAATGATCGCAGCTACGGATCCTGAGATGATTATCTCCGACCTTCTTATTGACAGCCGTAAATTTATTACAGCAAACCAGACATTGTTTTTTGCTTTAACCAGTCAAAGAAATGATGGGCATAAATTTATCGCTGAGCTTTTTAAAAAAGGCATCAGGAATTTCCTTGTTGCCAAAGCCCCAAAAAATATTCATCTGCTTAAGGGAGCAAATATTATTCTTGCCCCGGATGTACTCGTAGCTCTGCAATCGCTTGCAGCTTCCCACAGGCAACGATTTTCTCTTCCTGTTATAGGAATTACCGGAAGTAATGGAAAAACCATTGTGAAAGAATGGCTATATCAACTAATTAGCAAAGACCGGAACATGGTTAGAAGCCCAAAAAGCTATAATTCACAAATAGGTGTTCCCCTTTCTGTATGGCAATTACATCCCAATCATGACCTTGCCATTTTTGAGGCAGGCATTTCTCAACCGGATGAAATGGAACAGCTTCGAAACATCATCCGGCCGGATATTGGTATTTTTACCAATATCGGACAGGCACACGATGAAAATTTCCTCAATACCCATCAAAAAATTGGTGAAAAACTTACCCTTTTCACCGATGCAAAAACAATCATCTACTGTTCTGATCATGAAGCTATACACAAGCATATCAGCGGAGATATTGTTTTGTCTGAAAAGCAACTATTTACATGGGGTAACAGTCCGGAGGCCAACCTGCAAATCATTTCAAAAAAAAGGATAAACAACAAGACTACAATCAAAGGGTTATTCAGGGATGAAACCCTTTCCTTTACGATTCCTTTTACCGACAGCGCATCTATCGAGAATGCATTGCATTGTGCAGCATTGATGTTATTATTAGGCTATGATCCGGTAATTATTAAAAAAAGGATGTTAGCACTTTGTCCTGTTGCCATGAGGCTGGAACTGAAAGAAGGTATTAACGGATGCTCGATTATTAACGATA
>JAUXII010000125.1 GCA_030621075.1 Lentimicrobiaceae bacterium | reverse complement strand
CCATGAAAGTTGTGGGGCCAATACATAAAAGTGATGTTGGTGGAGTGGCTATTCACATTAAGAACAGCGGGGAAGTAACGAATGAATTCAACAGAATGAGCCAGATACCTGATACCACTGCCATTTTGTTACAGCCAATGTTGCCTGGAACGGAATTGTTTGCCGGCGCCAAATTTGAACCACATTTTGGACATCTTATATTGTGTGGCCTTGGCGGGGTTTTTATCGAAGTTCTTAAGGATGTGAAAGCATCAACCTCTCCTGTTTCAGAAGAAGAGGCTTTTTCTATGATTAAAGAATTAAAGGGCTATGAAGTCATCAGAGGGGTTAGAGGGAAAGATGGGGTTAATGAAAAACGGTTTGCGGAAATTATCTGGCGTCTTTCAGCACTTGTTGAAACAGCTCCTGAAATTGTTGAAATGGACATGAATCCTCTTATAGGAACAGAAGACCAGATCATTGCAGTGGATGCAAGGATAAATATTCAAAAATAAAAATAAACTAATTTAGCTATGAAGGATACACCTATCAATTTTGACGTTGTAAAGAAAAAAATTAATGGAAGTAATATTCCCAGCATTGGAAAAGCATCTATTCGAATGATCAAAAAACTGGTTGATGATATTGAGCAGGAAACGGGCGAAAAATACATACGCATGGAAATGGGTGTTCCCGGCTTACAACCATCTTCTATTGGCGTTGCAGCAGAAATCCAGGCTTTAAAGGATGGAGTTGCCGCAAAGTACCCTGATATCTATGGCACTCCTTCACTGAAAAACGAAATTTCCCGATTTGTAAAGCTATTTCTTGATATTGATGTACGGCCGCAAAGCTGTATTCCGACAGTTGGATCTATGCAAGGTAGTTTCGCAGCATTTCTGACAGTAAACAGAATAAAAAAAGGGAAAAACACAACCTTATTTATGGATCCCGGCTTCCCGGTCCACAAACAGCAGCTCCAGGTGCTCGGAAATAATTACGAATCCTTCGATGTGTATGAATACCGTGGTGATAAGTTAAAAGAAAAGGTTGAGTCATATTTTAAAAAGGGAAACATATCATGTATGCTGTACTCAAACCCTAATAATCCAACCTGGATTTGCTTCACAGAAAAAGAGTTGCAGATTATCGGCGAGCTGGCAAACAAATATGGTGTTATCATCCTTGAAGATCTTGCCTATCTCGGCATGGATTTCAGAAAGGATTACTCAATTCCCGGTCAACCTCCTTATCAGCCCACAGTTGCTAAGTACACTGATAATTATATTCTCTTAATATCAAGTTCAAAGGTGTTTAGTTATGCAGGACAACGAATCGGAATGATGGTCATGTCGGATAAGGTTTTTGACATTAAGTCGAAGGAATTGCTTAAAAATTACGTATTCGACACCTTTGGATTAGCCATGATCTTTGGTACGGTTTATTCGTTAAGTTCGGGTACAGCCCACTCCCCGCAATATGCACTCGCTGCAATGTTAAAAGCAGCTAATGATGGAGAATTTAACATTTTAGATGAGGTAAAAGAGTACGGTAAAAAAGCTGAAATCATGAAAAAGCTTTTTACAGAAAATGGATTTCATATCGTTTACGATATGGACGAAGAAGAGCCTATTGCACATGGATTTTATTTTACCATTGCCTATCCCGGCATGACAGGGGTAGAACTGCTTGAGGAGTTTCTTTATTACGGCATCAGTGCCATCTCATTAGCCATTACTGGGAGTGAACGCACCGAAGGAATCAGGGCTTGCGTTTCTTTAGTCAACAGAAATCAATTCCCTGATCTGGAACAGAGGCTGAAAAAATTCCACGAACATCATCCGGTCGATTAGTATTTTTTTTTAAAGGAAAATGCCATTTAATAATAAGTTAATAAAAAAGGGCACCCCAAAGAAATAAATTGTTACAAAATATTTCATGGGTTTGAATTTAATTTGAATTATTTTTTATAATTTCGCGTTTCACATTAAGAACAAGTGAACCAAAAATTGATCTCCTTTCCAAGAGGCTCATTCACTTTACTTTATGTATTTTTTTTTTTACAATTGACTTATTAAACATTTTTGAGATGGCAAAAGTCAAAGGAGCTATAGTAATTGACATAGAGAAATGTAAAGGGTGTGAAGTTTGTATCGACGCGTGTCCTACTTCAGTCATATCGATGGCTAAGGAAGTGAATTCCAAAGGCTACAACTATGCATACCCTGAGAATCATGATGCATGTACCGGCTGCACAAACTGTGCAATTGTGTGTCCCGATGGGGTGATCACGGTTTACAGAATTAAGATATAAACAGACTTGATACAAAAAAATATTCTTCACCATGGGAGAGTTAAAATTAATGAAAGGCAATGAAGCTATTGCTGAAGCAGCCATACGAGCTGGTGTGGATGCTTATTTTGGGTATCCGATCACTCCTCAGTCAGAAGTTATCGAATACCTTATGGCTGAAAGGCCGGAAGAAAGAACCGGCATGGTTGTTTTACAAGCTGAAAGTGAAGTGGCTTCCATCAATATGGTTTACGGTGCTGCCGGAGCAGGAAAAAAAGCAATAACCACTTCGTCAAGCCCCGGGATCAGTTTAATGATGGAAGGGTTGTCGTACATGGCTGGGGCTGAACTACCCTGTGTTGTAGCAAATGTTGTTAGAGGAGGACCTGGCTTGGGTACAATACAACCTTCCCAGGCCGATTATTTTCAAGCAACAAAAGGAGGAGGGCATGGTGATTATCATTTGATTGTTTTAGCACCAGCTTCAGTTCAGGAAATGGCCGATTTCGTTAAACTGGGCTTTGACCTTGCTTTTAAATATCGAAACCCTGTTATGATCCTCTCTGATGGCGTCATTGGGCAAATGATGGAAAAGGTTTACCTGGAGGAACCTATTCCAAGGTGGACTTTGGAAGAAATTAAAGAAATAGCCCCATGGGCTACGATAGGGAAACCAACAACCAGAGAAAGAAATATTATCACATCACTGGACCTTGACCCCGCCCGGCACGAGAGGCATAACCAAAAGCTTCAAAGAAAATACAGAAAAATTGAAGAAGAAGAGGTGAGATATGAGATGATCGATTGTGATGATGCAGAAATACTAATCGTTGCTTATGGATCAAGCGCCAGAATAGCCCAGAAAACATTGCACCTGGCCAGGGAAAAAGGCATCAAAATGGGATTGCTTCGTCCTATCACCCTCTATCCTTTTCCGGCGAAACAAATTCTGCAACTGGCAAACCAGGTAAAAGGAATACTTTCACTCGAACTTAGCGCCGGTCAGTTGATTGAAGATGTTAAGCTTGCTGTGGAAGGGAAAGTTAAGGTTATTCATTATGGCCGTATGGGAGGAATGATATATACTCCTGATGAAGTATTAGGAATCATTGAACAAAAACTTTTAGGAGACTAAACCATGACCGAAATAGAATTAAAGGAAATTATTAAACCTTCGAACCTCGTCTATAAAAAAACGGAACTGATGACCGATAAGGTCCTCAGTTATTGCCCCGGGTGTGGCCATGGAACAGCACATCGTATTATTATGGAGGTAATTGAGGAACTTGGTTTAAGAGAGGATACTATTGGTATTGCCCCGGTTGGCTGCTCGGTGCTGGCTTATGAATTTATGGATATAGATATGCAGCAGGCTGCACATGGCAGAGCACCTGCATTAGCAACAGGAATAAAAAGGACTTGGCCGGATAAACTTATTTTCACTTACCAGGGCGATGGTGACCTTGCAGCCATTGGAACAGCCGAAACGATCCATGCATGTAACAGGGGTGAAAACTTCACCATAATATTTATAAATAACGGTATTTACGGAATGACCGGCGGACAGATGGCACCAACCACTTTGCCTGGTATGAAATCATCTACTTCGCCTTATGGAAGAGATGTTCAGCTGATGGGGAACCCGCTGAAAATAACCGAACTTGTGGCCGAGCTCCCAGGAACATACTTTGTAACAAGGCAGGCAGTTCATAAACCGGCTCATGTGAGAAAAGCCAAAAGAGCGATCAAAAAAGCATTTGAGATTCAAAGAGATAAGAAAGTGGGAATTTGCTTTATTGAGATTGTATCTAACTGTAACTCAGGGTGGAAAATGAAACCAGTAGAGTCTAATGTCTGGATGGAAGATAATATGTTCCCATTCTATCCGCTTGGAGATATTAAGGTGGATGGCGTAATGATTAACGATTAACAGATTAACAATACAGAAAAATGACCGAAGAAATAATTATTGCCGGATTTGGTGGCCAGGGTGTACTATCAATGGGAAAAATACTTGCCTATTCAGGCATCATGCAAGATCAGGAAGTAAGTTGGATGCCATCCTATGGCCCTGAAATGCGGGGTGGAACTGCAAATGTTACGGTAATACTCAGTGACGAACGTATTAGTTCTCCAATTCTGAATCAATATGATACGGCTATTATTCTCAACCAGCAATCAATGGATAAATTTGAGGAAACGGTTAAACCCGGAGGTACACTGGTATATGATGGCCATGGCATTTCACATCATCCAACACGAAAGGATATAAATATCTTCAGAGTGGATGCATCCGATGAAGCATCAAAAATGGGAATGGCCAAAACATTTAATATGATCGTTTTAGGGGGCTACCTAAAAATTAAACCACTTGTTAAAATGGATAATGTCATCCTTGGATTGAAAAAGTCTCTCCCCTATCGTTATCATCATCTCATTCCCGATAATGAGAAAGCATTAATGAAAGGTGGTGAGATTGTCCAGGTTATTCAAGAAGTACATTGATTTCCTGCTGCTCACCGCGTGCCTTGTGGTAATCTGGCATGGCGTTCCAGTACAATTCCCGGCCTTATTTCTTAACCACTCCGTTTTTGG
>JAUXII010000012.1 GCA_030621075.1 Lentimicrobiaceae bacterium | reverse complement strand
GGTAATTAAAAATAATATTATGCCACAAAGTTTATCAAGGATGAGGGATAAAAAAATTAAGCGCTTCTGCAACCAAGGAAAAAAAATTTTCATCCCTTGATTTACCTGGTATAAAAACTGCTGAGAGAAATCGGAATAATGAAAAATGAAAATTATAAATTTAAATCAGAAATGAGAAATAACCAATAATAAATTACAAAGTACTGCAGCATCAGGACATAAACCCGAAACAACTATCGGGTATGAAAAAAATCACAATCCTTACCTCGACCTGAGTTGAACATTCACCCGGTTAACCAATTCATCAACATCAATCTGATTCATACAATCAAAATGCCCTTTAGGGCATTGATCATAGCCGATTTTACTGCATGGGCGACATGATAACTCTTTAACTTCGATGATATTAAACCGGTTGTTTACTTGTTCGGGCATGTAGGGATACATCCCAAATCCAGGAATGGTATTTCCCCAAACAGATACTGTTTTTTTCCTGAAGGCAGCAGCAATATGCATTAATCCGGTATCGTGTGTAATGATCAATTCTGCCTGTTCAATTATTGATGCAGACTGATTAATATTCAGCTTTCCACAAGTATTGTACACGTTAGTGCCGAGAGTTTTGCTGATCTCAATGGCACGATTTTCGTCCTCCTTTCCCCCAAGCAATACAACCGGCCTGTTAAGCTTATGACAAATAGCTTTAATTTTCTCAACAGGCAAAAGTTTGGTTTTATGTTTCCCTCCGATGGCAAATCCGATGTATCCCAACTTGAAACTATCAGGAAGAGTTTTAATATCTACCTGATCTTCTTCAGCAATAAAATAATCCAGGCCTTCACCATCATTTCGAACACCAAGGAGATCAACAGCATCAAAATACCTGTCTACAATATGCTTATCAGGCAACATATTAATTTTAAAACGCACCAATATCCATTTTTTAAAATTGAGTTTGTTAAAGGATGAAGATTGCTTCCGAAGATTAACCTTCACTCTTAACGATCGAAGATTTTTATGCAGGTCGATAATATGGTCAAACCCTATTCTTTTTAAGCGAGGAATAACTTCATGGATATCGTTTTCGATGCTATGAACCTGATCGATATATGGATTTGATTTAAGGATTGGGGCAAATGCCCTTTTTGTCAGGTAATGAATCTCTACATCTTTTACCTGCAATTTCAAGCATCTGATAATGGGTGTTGTCAGGACAATATCCCCGATTGAACTAAATCGTATGATCAGCACTTTCTTCAAAATAAAACGGTATTAATTGTGTGGTAAAAATAGTGAAAATATCTATTACTTACTTATTCACAAATTTTATGCAACGAGCTAAGTTCAAAGAGATCCTTGGTCAAGCCAGGAATGACGGTGCATTTGCTTTCCCACTATGAGACGTCATCCCAGACTTGATCTGGGATCTGCTTATTAACCGACAGTGATACTTTTTATCTATTTTTGCGACATGATAATGATTGACACACACACGCACCTATACCTGGATAAATTTGACCTGGACCGGAAGCGGGTAGTCACTTCTGCTATTGAGAATGGAGTGAAGTATATGTTTTTACCAAATATCGATAGTTCCTCCATTCAACCTATGCTTTCTTTGTGTGATAATTTCCCGGGAAACTGTTTCCCCATGATGGGATTACATCCCACATCGGTAAAAGATAATTACAAAAATGAATTAGAGATAGTAAACAGGTGGCTGGTGAAAAAAAAATTTATTGCTATTGGGGAAATTGGGATTGATCTATATTGGGACAAGACTTATGTTACACAGCAGGAAGCAGCTTTTCGATTTCAGATTCAACTCGGAATCGATCATGATCTTCCATTAGTAATACATTCGCGTAATTCTATGGATCAGATCCTGGACATCCTGAAAGACTACAAGGAGAAAGGTATTCGTGGTATTTTTCATTGTTTTACCGGCACAGCCGATCAGGCGGCTAAGGTTATCAATATGGGTTTTTACCTCGGTATTGGGGGCGTGCTAACATTTAAAAACTCCGGGTTATCAGAGGTCTTAGATAGCATCGGCCTGCAACACATTCTGCTTGAAACAGATGCACCGTTTTTAGCCCCTGTGCCCTTTCGGGGAAAACGAAACGAAAGTGCTTATATTCAC
This sequence comes from Lentimicrobiaceae bacterium, assembly GCA_030621075.1. The sequence goes on along the minus strand of JAUXII010000012.1, from coordinate 7,274 downwards.
CTTGTGGCAGAAAAGCTTGCAGAGGTGAAAAGATGTAGTACGGAAGAGGTAGCGAAAATTACAACAGATAACGCAACCACATTATTTAAATGGTAATTAATGGAAAATTCTTTACAAATTTTTGTTTGTTATATTTTTTTGTAATTTAGCTGCCTGATTTAAAAGCGGATATTAACTCCACTCACGGAGAGATGGCCGAGTGGTCGAAGGCGCACGCCTGGAAAGCGTGTATTCCGAGTGGATCGGGATCAAGGGTTCGAATCCCTTTCTCTCCGCAAGAATGAATACAAAACAACAAATTGCTAAAAATCAATAAAAGTTAACTATGAAAAAATTAATTGCTTTTTTGACCATTGCGGTAATGCTTACATTCGGACTTTCGACTGTAGTTTTTGCACAAGTGACTGAACTTGGTACTGATACCGCACAAACAGAAATGGCCGCCGATACATTAATGGCTGACACAACAGCTGCTGTTGAAGAGGTAGCCGAAGCCACGCTTGAATCCGAACCGGAACAAGCTGCAGCATGGCACCAGGTTCTGAAAGAAAAATTTATTGAGGGTGGTGCCGGATTTATGGGCATCGTACTGCTGGCACTCATTTTAGGTCTGGCCTTGTCGTTTGAAAGGATCATCTACCTGAACTTGTCAACCACAAATACGACGAAACTCTTAAACCAGGTTGAAACAGCTATTGATACCAAAGGAATTGATGCTGCCAAGGAGATATGTAAAAACACACGTGGGCCTGTGGCAAGTATATTCTATCAGGGGCTCGATAAGTATGACGAAGGGCTTGACACAGTTGAAAAATCCATCGTTTCTTATGGTGGAGTAATGACAGGCCGTTTAGAAAAAGGCCTCTCCTGGATCGCACTATTTATTGCTATTGCCCCTATGCTTGGATTTATGGGTACTGTTATCGGTATGATCGCAGCTTTTGATAATATTGAGGCGATGGGCGATATCTCTCCAACCATTGTTGCCCGTGGTATTAAAGTTGCTCTTCTGACTACAGTGTTTGGTCTGATCGTTGCTATTATTTTACAGGTGTTTTATAACTATTGTGTTGCAAAGATCGATGCGATTGTAAATGATATGGAAGACAGCTCCATTTCATTTGTTGACATTCTTGCAAAACATAAAAAATAAAAACAATGGATAAAATCATTATTAAAATAGCCAAAATACTATCCATTATTGTCATAATTCTTGGGGTGGTATTTTTCATCCTGACAGCACTCAATGGGGATGAAATAGAAGTTAATCCGGCTTTGCAGAAAAAAATATTAAATCCTTATGGCAGTCTGGCTTTTATCACTATCCTAATAGCTGCAGGAGCCATTATTTTGTTCTCGCTGATGGATATTATAGCAAAACCTAAAAGCCTTGTACGGTTTCTGATTGTGATAGGTATTTTAGTCGTCTTAGGCTTTATTGGATATTCGCTTTCAGGTAACAATTTTAATGCAGAAGAATTGCAAAGGCTTAAATCAACTGCCGACGAGTCGAGGATGGTAGGTGCAGCATTGATATTTACCTACTTTGTTGGTGCTTTGACAGTGCTGGCATTGATTGTATCAAATTCTATCAATTTTTTCAGAAGATAAAAATCATCCAAAATGGCACGTAAAATACCAGAATTAAATGCAAGTTCAATGGCCGACATAGCTTTCTTGCTTCTGATATTCTTCCTGGTAACCACGACCATGGATACCGATACTGGAATATCCAGAAGGCTGCCTCCCCCATTAGACCCGACACAAAAACCACCGGACGTTAAAGAGAGAAATATCTTTAATGTTTTAGTCAGTAAAAGTGACAGGCTGATGGTTGAAGGTAAAGGGGGAGATATACGTACACTCAAAGATCAGGCAAAAGAGTTTCTGGCAAATCGTGCTAACAGAGAAAATCTTCCTGAGAAACGTCTTGAAACTATCCCTTTACTTGGAGAATATTATGTTTCAAAGGGCATCATTTCCTTAAAAAACGACCGGGGTACTTCTTATGATATGTATATCCAGGTACAAAATGCCCTTACACAAGCCATTAACGAACTCAGGGACGAGCTTTCAATGGAAAAATTTGGCATTCACTTTAAAAATCTTAAAGATGAAGAGTACATCAAAGCAATCCAAAAAGCAGTACCAGTTTCCATTTCAGAAGCCGAACCCGAAGACATAGGAGGAATTTAATATGTCAAAATTTAGATCAAAACAATCAAAAGAAACCCCCAGAATATCTACAGCATCGTTGCCGGATATTATCTTTATGCTCTTGTTCTTTTTCATGGTAACAACTACCATGAGGGAAACCACCTTGTTTGTAAAGATAACTCAGCCTTTTGCAACAGAAGTACAAAAACTGGAAAAAAAATCGTTGGTTAGCTACATCTATATTGGTCAGCCTACCAATAAAAAGTTGGGAACCGAATCACGTATTCAGCTTAACGACAGGTTTGCTACTGTTGATGACATACCGGATTTTGTTATTTCTGAGCGCGATGCAAGAGATGAAGTTGACCGTAAAATGATCACAACTTCTCTGAAAGTAGACAAAGAAACAAGAATGGGTGTGGTAACGGATGTAAAACAAGAGTTGAGGCATGCAGGAGCCTTTAAAATCAATTATTCCACCCGGAAACAGGTAACGACAAAGAGGTAATTACTTTTCAAGGGGCAAAGCCCCGTAATGCAATAGCACAGGGTGTAGTGAAACGAAGCCCTGTGTTAAGAATTAATTTCCGATGTTATGAATTTATCCAAATGAGAAATGAGGAATATTTAATTAGAAATATTAATCAGGAATAACCAATAACCAATAAAAAATGAGGAGGTTTTTGTAAAGATATCACACTACATTTCTCCATCTCTTTTCATATGCGTAAACAGCATACATCAAACCAACCACTATAAGAAAACTGGCAACAATAGTAGCAGGGCTGGCAGAACTACCAAAGCTTTCCATATCAGTATCGATATTCCCTTTAAAATAGAAAAAAGCGGCAACAATAGCAGCAGCATTATTTATAAAATGTGTAACAATAGGCAACCATAACGATTTACTCCACACAAACAGATATCCAAGCACGACACCCAGTATCATCCGGGGAAGAAATCCATAAAACTGTAAATGCAGTGCACTAAACAGGATGGCCGACAGCCAAACGGCCAAATGCATATTCTTCGACCAATCATATAGGATACGCAACAACACGCCCCTGAAAAGGAGCTCCTCCCCTACAGCTGCAAGCACTGCAATCATCACCAGGTTAATAACCAATCCTTTCCAGGACGTATCACTCAAAAAAGCTTCTGTTAGTTCCATAGCTTGCTGTTCTGATGCACGCATCCATTGCTCCAGGCCTGACAAGGAGTCCGGCAAATGAAACATTTCATTCAAACTGACTAACCAGTTTATAAATGGAAGGATAGCCATGATCATCACCACAGAAAGAATTATTGATCTTAGTTGAGGGGGCGTGGTTAGCTTCAGGTAACCCCAAACATTCCTTTTAATAAAAAAAGCAAAAATGAATGCTGGTATGATAAAGGCTCCAAACTGACTAACAACCTGAAAATATTTCATCAGCTCAATATTGGTTTCCCCATTGGTTCCTCCCATCTCAGATAACATTGACAAAACATCCGGCCCAAACAAAGGAACAGCGATGAGCACTCCAAGCAAAAATGTTAAAAGAAGCGATGAAAGCATTATCAGAACAAGAAATATTAGTTGATATAAAGGAGAAACATTTCGAAATAAAGGCTCGTTTATCATGAATCAGGATTATTAATTGGGTTGAAGAGGTAAAAGTAATAAATTTGCAGCTTGAAGCTAACATGTTTTCGATCGGCAACATATCATTAACTGACACTCCCATCATTCTTGCTCCGATGGAAGACATTACCGATCCCTCGTTTCGGTCGGTATGCAAAGAGCTTGGAGCTGATTTGATGTACACGGAGTTTATTGCCTCAGAAGGGCTGATAAGGAATGCTGCAAAAAGTTTGGTGAAATTAAATTTTTCCCTCCGGGAGCGCCCTATCGGGATCCAGATTTTCGGACACAATATTGATTCAATGATTGCTGCTACTGAGATTGCAGAGCAGGCAAAGCCCGACCTGATTGACCTTAATTTTGGGTGCCCTGTCAAAAAGGTAGTACGCAAAGGTGGTGGAGCTGCCATGCTGAAAGATATTCCGGGAATGATCAGGATGACAGAAGCTGTTGTTAAAGCTACCCGGCTTCCTGTCACTGTTAAAACCCGGCTGGGATGGGATGAGCAACATAAAAATATCGTTGATATTGCTGAGCGGTTGCAGGATACCGGTATTAGGGCCATTACCATTCATGGCAGGACGAAAGTCCAGTTATACAAAGGAAAAGCAGACTGGACGTTGATTGGAGAGGTCAAAAACAACCCTCGCATGAAGATACCTGTGATAGGCAACGGAGACATTGACAGCCCGGAGAAAGCGCTTGAAATGAAAAACAGGTATGGTGTTGATGGTATGATGATCGGCAGGGCTGCACTGGGCAATCCGTGGTTGTTTAAACGCATAAAATATTATCTCAAAACCGGTAATCTTCTTCCATTACCTGACACACAGGAGAGGGTGCGCGTATGCCGTGTTCATTTACAGCGGGCCATACAGTTAAAAGGTGAGAGGCGGGCAGTTATTGAGATGCGAAAATATTACAGTAATTATTTCAAAGGTTTGCCTGATTTCAAGCAATATAAGATTCGGTTAATGACCATAACCGGGTTTGATGAGGTGGATGGGTTATTGAGGGGAATTGGAGAGAGGTAACAGTTGATTAGCCTGGCTAGCTATCGGGGGACTCATGATCAGGTGGTCTGAGCTGGGCAGGAAGAATTGGGCGATTGTCAATTGTCGATTTTCGTTTTTAATGTGAAAAGCCACAACAAAGAAAAAAGAAGCAAAAAAGAAATTGAAAGACAAGCATTACTGCTTAACGGTTTGCCAGTAATTCACTATAATATGCCAAAATCAAAAAAAATCAAATAATCAAGCTCACTATCGTTCGCTAATCCATGACACAGCGAACCGAACGACCGCAGGTCTTACGGTACGTGCTACGGTACACTACTGAACTATTGTATAGCAGGTTACGGCGCCACGCGTTGCTACTATAGTACTCCGTAGAAGACCAAAAGTAGGCGCGCGCGCCCAAATAGCTGAAATCACCATGGATGTAACGGTAGTAGCCGCCTGGCAACGCGGAAAAGCCACTTTCGTTAGTTGCACCTGTATTTGGTGAATCCCAATGAGTTGTGTCTCTTTCTTTTAATTTGCCACCTGCAATATCGTCACCTCCTAAATATTCTACTAACGATGTCCATTCATCATCAGTTGGTAAATGCCATCCGTCAGGGCAAATTCCCTGTGTGCCCTGAGCAGTATTATATTGCATCATTTCATTCCACTGGTAAAGCCCGCCATAAGTATTACAATTTGATTCATTATCACTATAGCAGTATTTTTCGATCAACTGGTTATCCTCTTGATTTTGGTTGCCATCAATTCTTTCGCCATAATTTAAGTTCTCAGCCATCCAAGCATTTCCTCCGATTTCTACGACATCATAAACTTTACCATCTCTTGGGTCTGTAAGTTCAGTTTCAAATTCAGCATCAAATTGGTAATCTGAATTTGCTATAAATATTTGTGTTTCAAAATAACACTTTTCAGTTAATCTTATGGTTCTATTTCCTTGCGGAACTGTTGGTATTTGATAGTACCCGCTTGATGAAGTATATGTAAACAATTGTGATTCTGTTCCATCAGGATTTAATATAGAAACTCTACAATTTAAAATTCCGGTCCCATTGGTTTTTGAGGTAATATATCCATATAGATTATGTGTGTAAGAAGCAGATGTCATTTCTATGTTAAATTCATTGGTGCCTGAATTTAATTCAATATTTGTTGAAAGATTATCATACCCCTCTTTCGTAGCTTCTAATATTTGATTACCGGTAGGTATATCATTTATTTCAAAAAAACCATCTCCACCTGTTGTTGAGCTTTTTAAATTTACTGTGATTTGGACTCCAGAAACGGGAATTGTTGTGCTGGCATAATAAGCGTATCCATTTAAATTACATAGAGTCACACCAACATAAATAGAGATATTTTTAGATTGAGTTGCTGCACCATCACTAACTAAAACAGTAATTTTAAACGTTTGATCATTTGAAGTTATAGGGGATTCCCAAGTAACGGTTGAATTATCAAGATCACCAATAAAGTTTCCACCATCTGCTTCCCATGAATAAGATAAGTTATCTTTATCGGGGTCAGTTGCTATAACAGAAATTGTAGCTTGTTCTCCACCCGGAAGTCGGTTACTACTTGAAGTGTTTGGTGTACTCGTAATGCTTTGGATTGTTGGAGGGGAATTTTTAGGTTCTTCTTCCTCTTTATTACAACCACTAATTGTAAATATCAACATTCCAATAATGAAGACGCTAATTGTTAAGGTTTTTTGTTTCATTTGATGTCGTTATTTAAGTTTAAAACTTTTATATCATTGTCTTCTGATTTTCTATTTCATTGTGTTTTCTTTTTGTTTTATGTGGGTTAATTACAAATATACAATATATTATAAGGATGTCCCAATAAAATAAACTTAAACACCTTTTACTATATCCATAAAAAAGGAAGGGGGGAAAAACACCCTACAATCCTCTATTCTATTAACTCAAATTTTCAGCAAAGGTATTTACGCAAAATAAAACAGTAAAGTACGACCTCCTGATGGAACTGTCGCCCTCCGGGTTCTTTCATTTGTCCCAAATGACCCTAATACTTGACTTAATGTATTTCTGCTCAATGTATCATGGCTAAAATTTCATTTTTAACCGGCGCGCCAGATGCCAATATAAGTCCCCAGGGCAGGGGCAACACACTATGAAAACCTATATCGCCAACTCACAAGTAGAAAATCTAAAAAGATTTTGGACCAAAATTGCAAAAGAAGCAATTCACATGGGCTACGCTCCCGGAGTTATTTATGGTTATTGTTCAGAATTAGGAATCCTGAAAATCTTAAATGAATACCGCTTTTCTGAAAAAGCCAAAATAGGCTATTCCAAAAAATACTCAAGCTGGTATTTAAGATTAGAAATAACCACCTCTTAAAAAAAAAGGAAGATATATCTGCTATTATCCTAAATTTGTATGTATAACTGTATGTACAAAAACGGCCAATATCAATGGGAAAAGGCGTTGCGGAGTGAGACTTA
>JAUXII010000156.1 GCA_030621075.1 Lentimicrobiaceae bacterium | reverse complement strand
CCTGGGTGAATCTTGCCATGGTAAAGATTTCGCAGGTGATGTTTCCTGATTTTCTGTTTTTTGGATTGGAGGAGATCACTTTTCTGGGTATCACTTTCAGCGCTCATTTACTGTTGGTGGGAGGAATAATGTTTTTCGTGGCTATATATTCATCATTATCTGGGTTATGGGGAGTGTCGTTGACCGATTCTTTCCAGTTTTTAATGGCCATGGCGGGGTGTATTGCCCTGGCAGTTTATGCCGTTAATGCTGCTGATATTGGTGGAATAACCGGGCTGAAGGAACAACTGCCGGATTGGATTTTTAAATATACACCCAACATTGGCAAAAATGATGTTGGAGGTACTGTTTCAGGAGTTTTACGACTAAGTGTTACAGCATTTGTTGCCTATCTCGGTGTTCAATGGTGGGCAAGTTGGTATCCTGGTGCTGAGCCGGGAGGCGGGGGGTATGTTGCGCAGCGGATGATGTCGGCAAAAAACGAAAAACATTCCCTGCTGGCCACATTGTGGTTCCAGATAGCTCATTTTGCGCTTCGTCCATGGCCCTGGATTATCGTAGCACTGGTAGCGCTGGTATTGTATCCTCATGAACCGGATAAAGGTGCTACCTATGTTATGGTCATTCGCGACTTAATGCCTTCAGGCCTGCTTGGTTTACTTATGGCAGCCTTCCTCGCTGCTTATATGTCGACCATTGCTTCACAAACAGTGTGGGGAACATCTTATATCATAAACGATTTGTTCAGGCCCTTTGTTAAACCGGATGGTGATGAACGTTATTACGTGAAAGTTTCGAGGATTACCACCTTTTTGCTTCTGTTTTTATCGTTAATCATCACCACGCAATTTGACAAGATAAGCGACGCCTGGAAGTTTGTTTTGGTTTGCAGTGGAGGTATTGGATTGGTGCTTATTTTTAGGTGGTACTGGTGGAGGATCAATGCCTGGTCGGAGATATCGGCCATGCTGGCCCCTTATGTAGTTTATCCGTTTCTTTGGTACTATGGTGTTAGTTTTGAAGTGACCCTGCTTATCATTGTTGCATGGTCGACGGTTGTTTGGTTAACGGTAACTTTTCTGACCAGGCCCACTGACGACGAAAAGCTTCGGCAGTTTTATAAAACGGTACATCCGGGCGGCCCGGGGTGGGAAAAGATAGCTTCAACATTGCCCGATGTTATACCTGATAAAGGGTATCGGTATCTGTTTTTTAACTGGATAGCAGGGAGTGGCATGGTTATGTTTACGCTTTTTGGCATCGGCCAACTTATTTTCAGAGAATACACCGCTGCTATTCTCTATTTCGCTGCCGGGATATTCTGTCTCTTGTTTATATACCGTAATATGAAAAAAATTGGCTGGGAGAAAGTGTCGCGATGATTTTTTTTTACCACTAAGGGAACACAAAGGATAACACAAAGTCGCCCTAAGGAATAATGCTGTATGAACCTGAAAAAAACAATCTAAAACCATTTAAAAAATCTTTTCTATATCCATAAGAATTAAATTTCTTCTTTGTGGTAAAAAGGACTTATTTCAGAAATAAAAATAATGAAGTATAATCAGAAATGATAAATAACCAGTAACGAATAAAAAATCACAAAGTGTTTCTTTATCTTAACATGAAAAAAGCTGGATGGGGAGAGTTGTCTTAGTGATTATTTTTTTCCGGTATGAAAGAGGTATTGAGTTATTATGACCAGGATCAGGGTAAATATTGTACTTAAAACAACCCTGGAAAATGTTGTAAAAAATTCTGACATTCGAAAAATTTCCAGGTAAAAAAGCACGAAATGATGTGCCAATATAAGCATCAGTGAATAAGAAAAAAACCACCGGAAACCTAAATCACGGATCCCTGGCGACATCCCTACTTCATAGTTTTTCCCGGATTCAAGCAGCCTGATCACCCCTGGCCTGATATAGGCCATGAATACTGATGCTGCTGCATTCATGCCAGGTGTATTTGAGAACAGATCAACACTCAGCCCCATTAAAAAAGAAACCACCAATAATAACCAAAGAGGGGTTTGGAAAGGTAATAAAAGGATGAATAATACATACAGGTAAGGATTGATATATCCACTGAAGTGAATATGGTTCAGAACAAGTACCTGTACCAATAACAATATAATGAAGCGCAATATATTTTTGCTTAGCATAGTAATTTTATCTGCATTAATCAATCATTGACTTTTTGGCAAGCGATTTTTGTTCTTTTTTCATCAGATTATCAACCACCATCACATATGAAAGATTATTAAAATCAACAAAGAAATCCAGTTTTATAGTGTAAAAATTATCGCCTCCTTCAATATAATATTCATTGATGCTCCCAATGGGTATCCCCTCAGGAAAGATGTGTGAAAAACCACTGGTGATTACAGTATCACCTACATTCAATTGTATGTGAGCCGGAATGTCTTTCAGTGTTCCAACACGGTAATTTGTACCCTGCCATAAGAGGGTACCAAGCTGATTGTTTTTTTTGAGTTTAGCACTGACTCGTGTTTGCTTATGCAAAACGGAAAGGACGGAAGAAAAATTCAAAGAGACATCTTTAACAATTCCAACCACCCCTTTGGATGTTATCACCCCCATGTCTTTACCAACTCCCTGGCTCAGGCCCTTGTTCAGTAAAAGGTAATTGTTTCTTTTTGATGTAGAATTACTAATAACTTTAGCAGAAAAGTAGTGGTATAGTTGTTTGTGTATACTGTCGGCTCTGTCGTGTTGAATAGTGTCGGTGGTGAGCAAAACAACTGATTCGAGCGATCGAAGTCTTGCATTTTCTTCTGACAATTCCTCATTAGTCTTTTTTAATCCGAAATAACCGGTTATTGAGTTAGCTGTGTTATATACATACCCGGTTATTCCGTTCGCAGAACTAATGATGGTTGCTCGTTGGTAGTAAGAATGATTAATGATAAATATAAAGGAGATGATTTCCAGTATAAGGAACAAAAGAAAAAAATAATGCTTCCATAGAAAAGCGAAAAGAGTTTTCATGAAGCGGACCTATTTGATCAGGAACGGGAATTTATTGAAGTTCTTAAGGGCAATCCCGGTTCCACGAGCTACGGCTCTAAGTGGATCATCTGCAATATGTATTGGTAACTTTGTTTTCAGGTGTAGCCGTTTATCAAAACCCCTGAGCAACGACCCTCCGCCGGCGAGATATATACCTGTTCTGTAAATGTCTGCTGACAGCTCCGGTGGTGTCATCTCCAGCGCGTTAAGCACAGCAGCTTCGATTTTGGATAGTGTTTTATCGAGACATTGCGCTATTTCTGCGTAATTAACGGTTATTTCTTTCGGAATTCCTGTTAGCATATCCCTCCCGTGAACAGCATAATCTTCGGGTGGGTTGTCAATTTCGGTCATTGCAGCTCCGACTTCAATTTTAATTCTTTCTGCCGACCGCTCTCCAATATTAATGTTATGTTGTTTTCGCATGTATTCCTTGATATCAAGAATCAGCTCATCACCGGCAATTCTTATCGATTTACTATTAACGATACCACCCAGGGCAATTACCGCTATTTCTGTTGTGCCACCTCCAATGTCGATAACCATGTTACCTGTTGGTTCCAGTACATCAATACCGATACCTATTGCAGCAGCCATTGGTTCGTGGATGAGTCGTACCTCTTTTGCACCGGCCTGTTCAGCTGAGTCTTTAACGGCTCTCTCTTCCACTTCTGTAATTCCAGAGGGTATACAGATTACCATCTTTAATGCCGGCGGGAAAAGAGATGACTTAATGCCGACCATTTTTATCAACTCACGGATCATAAATTCCGTAGCCTGGAAATCAGCAATAACACCGTCGCGAAGAGGCCTGATGGTTTTAATATTCTCATGTGTTTTGCCATGCATCATCATGGCTTTTTTCCCAACGGCAATGATCTTACCCGTATTTCTTTCAATAGCAACAATGGAGGGCTCATCAACTACTACTTTGTCGTCAAAAATAATAATGGTATTAGCAGTTCCCAGGTCAATGGCTATTTCTTTGGTTAGAAAAGAAAAGAATCCCATATTCAATAAAAATAATAT
>JAUXII010000332.1 GCA_030621075.1 Lentimicrobiaceae bacterium | reverse complement strand
CCGACATTTCAGCAATAAGAGAGATGGGTATGCCAAAGGGGTAACGAACCAATACTCCCTCCATTTGAGCAAACTCTGCCACATTACAAACTGGGCCTTCCGGTGGGTCTGTCGGATAGAAATCTCTATCAACCCACTTTTTCATCAGCATCTCTTCTTCGCTAAGATAATGTGCTTTTTTCCATACAGGAACATCATCTTCAACCTGAGCAACAATGTTGTTGGTTGAAAGTATGAATGATAAAAGAATAAGGGATATGGATAAAATATGCTTAACGCCGGTTTCCTTACGTTGATGTGAACTTGTTTTCATAATTATAGCTCCGGTGATTTTTGTTATTTGATTAAAATATCAATATGGATTGTCATGCAAAATAAGTCAATTTTTCAGAATTTTTTTATAAAGCCGCTGGGATTTATAATCAATCAGGATAAAATATATTCCTTTTGCGAAAGAAGCCAGTTGTATCTCACTTAAACGTGAATTTATTATTTCATTTCTAATAAGTTGTCCCTCAACGTTATAAATGCTAATAGTTGCTTCGTTTTCACCGATATCAGGAATATAGACAGTAAGAAGATTTGAGAAAGGATTGGGATAAACTTCAATAACAGGGTGTGATTTTGGAGTACTGACATCAAGTGGTTCTAAATAGAGGGCGTTAATTTTTGACAGGCCGTTCGTTTTAAAAAATCCCTGGTCAGGCAAGTTTGTATCAAATATTGCTGAGACTTCAAAGGTTTCACTGGTGGATGGGCGATAGACTTGTAAATGGATTTTTTCTTCTTCCAGAAAACCATTAATGGTAAGTTCGGTGGGGTCGTGCCCAAAAAGAGCCAGGCTTTGATTGCTGGAAACTTCATCAAGTATTGTATAACCGGCACAAACGTTTTGCGGTGTGAATCCACCAATGATGTCATTGACCTTTACACTTCCCAATGCATCTTTCGTAATTGAAATAATGTGAGAATTTTGTGTTTTCGCGACCTCATTCCAGGGAATATCATGATTCGAATATGGTGCAAGGCTGATCATATCAGGACTCGGGCCAGGGTCGGGGAAGGTAAGAAAGCAATGATCGCTTACATGTAACAGATAAGCTGCCCCGGGCACAACATGTGTTAGTGTTATGATTTCTTCATCGGGCCAGTAAACATCGGTTCCGGCTATTTCTTTCACTATAGTTAATGTATCACCGAGGTCACTAAAAACACCGGTTTGAATGGTGGAAAGAGGTTTACTTGAAAGAACAGGAATCAGATTCCATCCGTATTGTAGCATAATGGTTTTTTCAGCCTCTTCAAACCCTTTGATCGTTATGTGGCAGGGCGACTCAACCTTTATTTTATAACCACTAAAGGGATCCCAATACCCCAGGTTATTGATGCCTTGTTCAGGCCAGTACATGTTAATCATGTCCATAACAATCACCAGGTTATCGACAATGGAATCAAAGATATATTCTATTGTGTCGTTTGTTGGTAACAGATAACTTGAAATGCCACTCCAGCCTTCTGCAATATTGATGACATGGTTAATGTAGGCAAAGGCTTTAAGGCTGCCAAGTGTAGAGGCCGCATTTGCAGTAAAAGTATCCGGGCCAAAAAGAAAAGATGCTGTGGCATCGTAACTGTTGCCCCTGCTGCGAGAGTATATTTTCCATTGAAAATCCTCACCCGGATTGAACCCGTCTTT
>JAUXII010000211.1 GCA_030621075.1 Lentimicrobiaceae bacterium | reverse complement strand
ATATCTACATTATTTCAACAACATCTTCATAAACCGCTTTCACTTTCAGCGCGGCATTTTCCCACTTAAGGCTATCGACTTCCGTCTTTCCATATTTTTTAAACATCCGGGAGAGCGCATCATAATGTAATATTCCATAAATAGCATCGGCCATGGCATCTACATCCCAGAAATCAACCTTAATAGCATGTTTTAATATCTCGGCTACACCTGATTGCCTGGAGATGACCACTGGTACATTTGATCTCATTGCTTCAAGCGGAACAAGGCCAAATGGTTCAGAAACCGACGGCATTACAAAAACATCGCTCATAGCAAACATCCTGTCAACATCAGCTCCTCTAAGGAACCCTGCAAAATGAAATCGTGAAGAAATTTTCAACTGTGCCACCCTTCGGATGAGTTTATTCATCATATCGCCCGATCCAGCCATCACAAACCGTACATTATCATCCTTTTCAAGTATCTTCCGGGCGGCTTCAACAAAATACTCAGGGCCTTTCTGAAAAGTAAGACGACCTAAAAAAGTGACGATTTTTTCCGGCACCCCTCTGGAAGCATCAATGGATTCTGTCTTTTCAACAGGTTCAATCGCATTATGGACCGTAACGATTTTTTTCGGGTCAATCCCATATCTTTCAATTACAATTTTCTTTGTCAGGTTACTCACTGCCATTACCCTGTCGGCAGCTTCCATGCCCTTACGTTCAATATCATAAACGCTTTGATTTATATTCTCACCCGAACGATCAAATTCGGTAGCATGAATGTGAACAACCAACGGCTTCCCGGTAACAGATTTAGCAGCCATTCCGGCCGGGTAAGTGAGCCAGTCGTGTGCATGAATAACATCAAAATCGTTCGTAGCCGCTATGGCAGAACATACCAGGGCATATCGGGAAACCTCATCCATAAGATCTTTCCCATACTTACCGGAGAACTCAAACTTCCTGGACAAAACTGATTTTTCATCAACTTGCTTTTTCAGCTCATCCTGTGCAACCATATCCCTGAACTCTTCAGGGCCAACATAAGGGATCAAATTAGATCCAACCGCCATGAAGGTAATCCGCTCCCAATACGACTTGTACTCCGGATCTTTAACATCGACCAGTACATCACTTGCATTGATCAATTTAACGGCTTCCTCGCTTTCATCACCATAAGCTTTGGGAACCACGAACAGAATATCTGTTTCGTGCTTCATCAAACCTTTGGTAAGTCCAAAACAAGCCGTTCCCAAACCACCTGTGATGTGGGGCGGAAATTCCCAGCCGAACATTAGTACTTTCATATGTATTTATAACTTTTCAATTATTTTCTCCATTCTCAACAACTCCGCCACACTCCATGCCTGCGAAATAGCTCCGCCAGCCTTATGGGGTGGATCACCATCATAAACTTCCGACACAGTACCTATACCGTGCTCCAGCATCACATCCTCAAATCCATAGTACAGTTTCTTTGCAAGATGAATACCATTCTTGCCATTAACCTTCAGGTAGCCTTCAATAAAATGTCCAATTAACCAGGGCCAAGCTGTGCCATTATGGTAAGCAGTATCACGGGTAGCCTGATCGCCAAAATAGACGCCTTTATAGTTGGTATTCTTGGGTGAGAGCGTTCTTAATCCTCTGGAAGTTAAGAGTTCCTGTTCTATTACATCAAGTATGCTTTTACGCATATCTAAATCCAACATAGTATACGGAAGAGATGTGGCAAAAACCATATTGGGCCTTACGTCACAATTTTTATTCTCTCCATCAACATAATCAGCGAGGTAACCTTTATCATCCATCCAGAATGTCTCAACAAAGGCATGTGGGATGATCCCTGCCAACGGTGCCCACTCTTCAATAAAAACATGATCATCAGCTTCCTTTGCCAGCTCAAGGCTGTACATCACAGCATTGTACCATAGTGCATTGATTTCAACAGCCATCCCCATTCGTGGAGTGACAGGGATACCATTAACTATCGCATCCATCCATGTCAGCGCTTGTCCTGGTTCGCCGGCATAGATCAATCCATTCTCCAGCATCCTGATATTATACAACGTGCCTTTCCTATAGCCACTAAGAATGGTTTTCATCTTTTCTCCATATGCATTCCATAATTGCTTTTTCCGGCCGGTATAGCTACCGTATTGCTGCACAGCCCAGAAAAACCACAGCGGAGCATCCACCGAGTTGAATGCCATATCCTGGCCACTTCTCATATTTGGAAACAGGGGCCCTTTCATATCGCTGACCATCGTGTCGAGAACAGCTTTGCATGTTTTAGGGTCATTCAAAGAGAGAGTCAGGCCTGGTAACGCAATGAATGTATCGCGTCCCCAACTTCCAAACCAGGGAAAGCCGGCAATAACCTCGGTCCGCTTCCCTTTTTTCACGATAAATTGCTGCGCAGCATTTACAAGACAATTTTTGAAGCAGTCACGTGGAATTCTCCTGTTGATCTCATTGGTAAATAACCGTTTCAAAGAAGATACATTAATAGGGTCAACGCCTGCAGAAAAAACAACAGACTCCCCTTTTTTCAAAGGAAACTCAAAATATCCCGGTGTATACAGATCTTCTATACACTCATACCCTCTTCTTTTTTCTCTGTCATATTCAAAATTGTAATGCCAATCAGGCACATGGGTGTACTCCGTTTCCTTCGAGAGCTGCATGTTAAGGTATGAATAACCCTTATACATCCTCACCTTGACACCATTCGCAATTCTGATATATTTTTTCTCCACAAAATTATTCGCTTTGCTCAACTGATGGGCATTCCGGAAAGCCAAAAAAGGTTTTAACCTTAACACAACAGGCGAATGAGCATCAACGAGTGTATACCTGATCAGGATCCGGTCATCTTTTGACGACAAAAGCCGCTCTTTGGTTAATACAACACCTCCAACCCTGTAAGTGAGTTTCGGAATAGGCTCCGATTCAAAATCTCTGATGTACTTATGACCCTTTGGATGATACGTCTCACCCTGAAATTTATGGATAGAAAGATTAAACTCGGTTTCATGTTGAATAACGGTAGCATCGAGGAGAGAAAGCAACACATGATTCTCACCATCAATGTCAGGTTGCGGAGCCACCAGTAAACCATGATACTTACGGGTGTTACATCCGGGAACAGTTGTGCTGGCATAAGCACCGGCCCTGTTCGATCGTAACAGCTCTTTATCCAACGAATATTCAAGGTTAACCAACTGGCTTTTATCAAAATCTATATAGCTCATTTTTATAAATCAATCAATATTCAATACTAAACATAAAAAATTTAAGAATTCGCAAATTTAAAGATTTCAAGGCATTTGAAGCCTTTTTTATTCTTAAATTAACATAAAAATAATATATAATCTAATTTTATGGGTAGCTTTGTATTTCTACTAACTATTTTAGATCATGAAAAAATTCATCTTATTGATTACCCTGACATTGACATTTT
>JAUXII010000190.1 GCA_030621075.1 Lentimicrobiaceae bacterium | reverse complement strand
GTGAGATCAACAGCCGGTTTGGCCAAATGATCATTCTTGCCGCCGCTTTTGCTGATATTTCGAGTATTGTGTTGTTTTCATTTTCTGCATTCACCATTAAGAATGGGTTTCAGGTAGAGTTACTGTATATTCTGTCGCTGTTTATTGCTTTCTTTATCTTATACAAATTAGGACGACGTTTGAAACAGTTGCCACTTGCCAAAAGGCTTTTATTCGAGCTTGAGCATGCAGCATCTCAAATTACTGTACGTGGAGCTATGGTCGTTATCATTCTTTTTGTTGCCCTTGCACAATTGATTGGTGAAGAAGTGATGTTATTGGGTGCTTTTCTTGGAGGTTTGCTGTTGTCATTCTTCCTCCACAAAGAGCGTTCGCTTATATTATTAAAACTTGACGGGATGGGGTATGGTTTTTTTATCCCCATCTTCTTCATAATGGTTGGGGTTAACTTTGATACTGCTTCTTTGCATGATTTCGACAGCACATTGTTTCTCTATCTTGGATCACTATTCGTAATATTGTATGCTATTAAGCTAATTCCAGCTTTTTTGTGGGTAAGGTTATTTGGAAAGAGAACAGCCTTAAGCGGAGGATTTCTCATGGCCTCAAGGCTTAGTCTTATTATTGCGGCCTCTCAAATCGGACTTGATCTTGGGATCATTTCACCCAGTGTAAATGCCGGTTTCATCATTATGGCAGTAATTACCTGCACACTCTCTCCATTGCTTTATAATTGTTTAACCCCAAGGTGTAAGTTCAAGGGAGATAAAACGATTATTGTGGGAGGTAGCAGCACTGGAGTTCTGTTAGCCCGCCGTATGCAAATGCATGGAAAATCGGCTGTTATAATTGAGAAAGATAAAAATCGCTATGAGGATATCAAATCAAAAGGGATCACCGTGATTCACGGCAATGGCAAAGATCCTTCAATTTTCGATTTGTTAGATCTCTCTCCCTCGAATTATGTTGTTATTGAAACTGCCACCAAGGAGGAAAATCTTGAAGTTGCCAGAATGCTAAAAAAGGATCTTGGGCATGAAAATGTCATCACTGTATCATCAACTGAAGCAATAAATGACAATCTAAAAAGATTGAACGTAGAACTCATAGATGTAACCAGAACCCTTGCCACAACCATCGAAAATCTTATTATCAGACCAACCACCTATCATGCTTTGGTTGAAACGTTTGATAATTTCAATGTTGAAGAGATCACAATAACAAACCCTGACCTTGATGGGTTGCAAGTTAAGGAGATCCCTTTTCATGAAGAGGGTTTTCTTATGCTTATCAGAAGAGGCAATAAAATGGTGGTTCCCCATGGAGAGACCTATTTAAAGAGAGGAGATGTTATTGTTGTATTTGCTTCCGACACAGCAATGGATGATTTCAGGAGACGATTTTCGTAATAACTACTTTCGTTGATGTTAACGGTTTGTATCCCTCATTATATCTCTCAGCTTGCTAATCTGCTCTGGTGTTCCAAGGACAAAAAGTTTAGTATTAGGTTGCACCACAGTATCAGGTGGTGGATTTAGCACAAACTGCCCGTCTGAAGTTTTAATTCCGATTATATTTACACCGCATTTTTTTCTGATTTCAATTTTATCAATTGTCTGATCACAAAACGCCTTAGGCATATTATCACAAAATACTTCATCGAGGTTTGTTGGGTCGACACTCTGGACAGAAATGTGTCCGAGGAACTCGAGAACATCAGGCCTGGCAACAAGTTTTGCCATGTACGCCCCACCAACTTTTTCAGGCATAACCACATTATCTACACCTGCCATATGTAATTTCTTTTCTGAGCTTTCATTTGACGCTCTACTAATAATTGATAATGAAGGATTTAAGTCTCTTGCTGACAACACAACAAAAACGTTATCCGTGTCTAAAGGCAGGGTTGTTATCAACGCCCTGGCTTTTTCAATCCCGGCTTTAATCAACACCTCATCATTTGTAGCATCACCAACAATAAAAATCAGGTTCTCATTTTCCTGTAAGGATTCAATTTTTTCCTTATCAGAATCTATAATAACGCATATGGTTTGATGTGCCAGCAATTCACTGGCTGCTTGCATTCCGTTACGGCCATATCCGCATATAACTACATGATCTTTCATTTTTTTCATGTCTGATTTTTTAATATAGCCCCTTAATAGTTTATTTAACTGCCCCTCGATAAAAGAACCTGTCAAAGAAGAGATAGCGTAGGCAAAAACACCAAGGCTGGTAAAGATTAGAATAATCGTAAAAATCTTTCCCCCGTCAGAAAGTTCTTTGACTTCCCTGAATCCAACGGTAGAAAGCGTAATAACAGTCATATACAAAGAGTCGAAAAACGAAAAATCCTCGATGATTTCATATCCTGTAACACCAAAGGCAAACACAAACAATATCAGCAGGAAGGGGTATCGTTTTTGTACTTTTTTAAAGGTTGTTTCTTTCAAATGGCGAATCTTTTCTATAGAATTATTACTGCAATATTAATCATTTAATCAGAGATATTCAACTTCAAATTTACTAAGGCTAAATATTATTAAACAATGTTGTCCCAATTCTAC
This sequence comes from Lentimicrobiaceae bacterium, assembly GCA_030621075.1. The sequence continues at coordinate 1,162 of JAUXII010000190.1, read as the reverse complement.
ATTGCAAACATTTTTTTTGATCGCAGTACATTTCTTTTAACTGGAGCAGGGCCTGGGTATGGAAAGCTGTATCTGTTTGCAGGCCGATTTCTTTCCAGACTCTGATAATTTTGTTCTGTTCACCTTTTACCTCATTCAAAAACCCGATAGCTCTTTCAACTATTTCAGGATTATTTCGTATTGATCCATACGAAAAGATAAGAGGGATAACAGTATTGATCAGAATAAGGTCAACCGACCGCCGGCCTATTGATTTTTTTCTTCTTGGTGAAGACTTATCAAACAAAAAATGTGTTTTCCAGTAATCAGAGGCCATAAGTTCAAACAAAGGCCTAATATCTATTAATTCCAATGCATTGATAATTTTAGAAAATAAATTTGTATTGTACCTGGTCAGATTAGCAAATTGAGAAATTCTAATATGTGGAAAGTTAGCCGGCCGCAACCGTAATAATTTCCATAAGTGAGTTTCAATAGGTACAAGGTTGTATTTTTTTTGAAGAAATAGATATTCAAGCTTGAGTTTGGATGGATATGCATCCTTAAAATCATTATTTAACAAACCGGCCTGACCAAATAACAAGGCTTCTATCTGAAACAAACTATTTCTGTGCTTTAACAGCAGCTTATACGGTGTTGACTTAGCCAGCATTTCAAAAGGAATAGCATTTAATCTAAAACCAAAATTTCTTGCCAATAAAACATAAAGCACGCCTTCCCAATCATTTCCTGTTAGATCGAGAAGTGCTTTTATATAGCGTTGTTTTTGTTCATATCGTTCAATAACCATTCTTTCCAATGTACTTTCAATAATAATTGTATCAAGGGTATTGATAAGCTTCTCGCATGGAACCCGGTTTAAATTTTTCATTATGTCTTTATATCTTTCAAGCAACAGAGCATTAAATTTATCTTTCACACAAAGGACAGGGATAGGTTCTCCATTTTGCCTTTGCACCGAATAATTATCCTCGAAAACAACATGAAGAATAACATTATTATACTTTTCATCGCGGTGATGCCCATGGCGGATCCATTCCGAAGATTTCAGGTGGATCTCAATATTTCCTGCCCATAAGGTATTACCGATCACTATCCTTGCATCAATAAAGTCAGGTCCGGCATCACTGTTATGTATTCCTGGTTTAATAATCCTTACCTC
>JAUXII010000143.1 GCA_030621075.1 Lentimicrobiaceae bacterium | reverse complement strand
GCTATGCCAGTTGCGATATCTTCGGTGCCGGGGGTATAAACCGCCGAAGAAGATGTGGAATCGTCAAAAACACCATCACCGCTGGTAGACCAGAAGATATAATATGCATTGATTGTATACCCAAGCGTTATGTGATTTTCCCCTGCACAAATCGTATCGTCAGGCCCTGCATCAACCAGGGGTAAGTAATGAAAAAACAGAAACAGGTTATCAGATGCAAAGCCCTGACAGGGTAAAATAGAACTGGCAGTGAGCGTCAGCTTAACAGAGCCTGATTCTATATCTTCAATGCCCGGGAAATATAATGAATTTAACAGCGTATCATTTTCAAAAGTGCCATCACCTTCTGTAAGCCAGAAAACCGAATCGAAATTGGAAGCCGTGGCATTTAACTCTAAGTTGTTATTTTCACAAAGCGCTGTGTCATTACCTGCAAATACTTCCGGTAAGAATATAATATTTACATCTGTGGTATCGGTTGCTGTTGTATCTCCGTCATTTACCGTAACAATGTATAATGTTGTGTCTAACGGTGTAACTACCGGATTTTGTTCATTCGAATAAAATCCCTCAGGTATGGAGATCCATGAGTATGAATAACTACTGCCACCACCTCCACCGGGCTCTGCCATAAGCTGTGACGATGAACCAATACACACCGTAGCCGGCATTGAATTTGCTATAACGTATAATCCTGACGTGGCATTCAATGCGGAAAGGGCCGACAGTCCGTTAATCACAAATGTGCCATCATAATTAGGTAGGGTGCTATCATAGGTAGCAATGGCATCAAATTCTTCTACGATATCCCATGAAAATATTTTCCAGTTAATGATTTCTCCATAGTAGAAGCCGTCTTTTTCGGTGGTAAGGTTATCATCACCAAAGGCGACAACTGCAATGTTTTGATCTCCCAACCATTCAGCAGCCCCACCACATTTCATTGTATCGTTATCAATAAAAAAAACGCCAATATAATCTCCAGGTAAAATAGGAATTCCATTAATGGAAGGAATTGAAGAAACAGGAATAGAAATAGCATGAAAATTGGCTGTATTGATGTGCTCCCAGCCAGGGGGAAGTCCCTGGCCATTTATAACAAGCGGGGAAAAAAAACTTGCAAGTAGAAAGAAAATTGGTGTCCCAATGGTGTTTAGTATTGTCTTTTTCATCGTAGCAGTAATGCTATTTGATGATAGTACCTTTCATGCGCAAAATAATAGTGGGTTGTTCCGGATCATTTACTGTAACTGTTACACCTTTATTTTGCTTTCCCGACCTGCGGGCTGTATTGAAAATTAAGGTGATTTTACTGCTTTCTCCGGGTTTTAATACTGTTTTTTCAGGCTTTGTCGCAGTACAACCACAACCGGCTTTAGTTTTTCGAATGATCAGGTCGCTTTTGCCCTCGTTACGGAAATAAAAATCATGCTCAACCTTCTCCCCAACTTTTACTTCCCCGAAATCGAATTCTTTTTCTTCAATAACAATTTTCGGTGCATTAGCACGCTCTTCTGGCGTTAAGACTGAAAAATCCTCTTTAATTACCGGGTTGATCACCAATCGTTTCTCAGGCATGATCGAGTCATTTGTTATCAGCTTGAGGTAATCAACACATTGGCCATAATCGTTTTTGATACGGGCATCATAGGTAATATAAATTTTCCCTTCCTGTTCCGGCTGAATAATATCTATTGATAACTTTGCCTTAATGTGTAATGGGGTCTCCTTCAATTTTAATGTCATTGGTTTATCCCAATTGTTGTAAAATTCTATTGAATCAGTCCGGATTTCGGTATTTGTAATACCCCTTAACTGGGTACGAGTGGAGTGAAATTTGAGATTACCCTGATCTCGCCGGTAATAATTAGTAATTCGTGTATCATTTTTTTCTATCTCAACCTGGGCAAATAACAGAGCCGGGATTAGAAAAAAAGCAATAATGATAACGCCTGATATTTTATTAATCATAGTGATGTTTTTAGTGTGGTTAAACATTTTTTATTTTTTCAAAACAGTAGATCTTTTGTATGCACATGAACTAATTTATCTGCAAACTGATCTTCGTATGCACAAACCGACAGCTTGTATACTTCTTCGATAAAATATTGTTTCAAATGTACATCAATAAATTTAGTATCGTTTTTTATCCTGAATTTATTTCCTTCATTAACAACAGAGAAGCTGTTGAGAGCAAGTGTCAGGCCCTTTCCCAGCACCTTTAAATAGCTTTCTTTTAATGTCCATAGGTCAAAGAAATAGTGTAATTGTTTTTTGTCTTCCTTTGAATTAAGCTCTTTAATTTCCGTGTCTGTAAAAAAACGTTTCGCTATTTTTAGTTTGCCAGGCTGGATCATTTCAACATCAACGCCCACAGGCTTGTTCGCTATGGCACAAACCACCCAATGCCCTGAATGTGAAAGATTAAAATGTAGGTCATTTTTCCCTTTAAGCATTGGCTTGCCTTTGGAAGAAAACGCTATTTCAATCTCTCCGGGAGGAATGTTAAGTTTTTCACTAACCATACGACGCACTAAAAGCTCACCAAAAAGTGACCGTTGCAAGTCTTCTGTCCGGGTGTATAGCAATACCCTTTGTCTTGCTTTAGCCGGAAGTATAGCGAGATATTCATCCTTTTTACCAGCGAAATCGTGAGTCTCTATTAGCTTATGCGCAAAAACCTCAACCATTTTGCAAAAATACCATAATAAATTTGAAAATTTGAAATTGTATCAATTGAAAAATCATTTGTTATTTGGCTTTTTTTCGCGCTAATTCCTTTATCAACGCCCACGCCCTTCCAACATGCCTTTCCTCCACATCGGTCTGAGAGGTGACCATCCTCTCTCCAGGTAAGTCACAAGCTTTTTTATGCAAAGTACAAAAATTCCCTCCAAATGAATTAATTTTGCCATGTTGATTAGTAAAATAAACCCGGACTCAGTCCGTAGATAAAAAAACAGACATGGAACTTATCGATTTTCAAAAGGCAATCTCTCAAGGCATCCCTGATCAGCTCCCGGAACCGCAACCATTTAATCCGGACATAAACCATGCACCAGTCAGAAAAGATATCTTAAGCAGTGAAGAAAAAAAACTGGCACTGCGCAATGCCTTGCGGTATTTTGATGAAAAACATCATGAAACTCTCGCTGTTGAATTTGCTCAGGAACTGAAAAATTTCGGCAGGATTTATATGTACAGGTTCCGCCCTGCATACAAGATTACTGCAAGAAGCATTTATGACTTTCCCCACAGGTCAAAACAGGCGGCATCTATTATGCTCATGATCAGTAACAACCTGGATGAGGCTGTTGCACAGCACCCTCATGAACTGATCACTTATGGAGGTAATGGAGCTGTATTTCAGAATTGGGCCCAGTACTTGCTTACCATGAAGTATCTGGCAGAAATGACAGATGAGCAAACCCTGGCAATTTATTCAGGACATCCGATGGGCTTGTTTCCTTCTCATAAAGATGCCCCACGGGTTGTTGTTACCAATGGCTTAGTAATTCCCAATTATTCTTCACAGGATGATTATGAACGGTTAAATGCGTTGGGTGTATCGCAATATGGACAAATGACAGCAGGATCATATATGTATATCGGACCGCAGGGTATTGTTCATGGTACAACCATTACTGTTTTGAATGCTGCAAGATTGCATAGCAAAGGAGATATTTCCGGTAAAATATTTGTCACCTCCGGGTTAGGTGGCATGTCGGGCGCACAGGCTAAGGCAACAGTTATTGCCGGAGCAATTTGTGTTATTGCTGAAATAAACCCAAAGGCGGCTAACGTTCGTCATGAGCAGGGCTGGTTGGATGAGATTTATGGTAGTCTCGACAAGCTGATAACAAGGATGATCAAAGCACAGCACAATAAAGAGGCTGTTTCATTGGGCTATGTTGGCAATATTGTTGACCTCTGGGAAAGGCTTGTAAAAGAGAAAATCCAGGTTGATCTTGGATCTGATCAAACCTCATTGCACAATCCCTGGTCAGGTGGATATTATCCGGCCGGCCTGACTTTTGAAGAGTCGAACGAACTGATGACAAACGATCCTGTAAAATTTAAGTTAAAAGTGCAGAAATCATTACGCAGGCAAGTTGATGCTATCAATAAAATGACAGAAAGAGGTATGTATTTTTGGGATTATGGCAATGCCTTTTTGCTGGAATCGGGTAGGGCAGGAGCAGATGTTTTTAAGGAAAACGGCTTGTTTAAATACCCTTCCTATGTTGAAGACATCATGGGGCCTTTGTTTTTTGATTATGGCTTTGGTCCGTTCCGCTGGGTGTGCACATCTTCTGATCCCGGAGACCTGGAAATAACTGATCAAATTGCTGCATCGGTATTGGAAGAAATTGCCGGAACAGC
>JAUXII010000176.1 GCA_030621075.1 Lentimicrobiaceae bacterium | reverse complement strand
GTCCTCCTGTCTCCTGTCCTCCTGTCTCCTGTCCTCCTGTCTCCTGTCCTCCTGTCTCCCGTCTCCGTTTTATCTTTTCCTTCTTTCACCATTTTTCAACGAATGCTCCCTGTTCAAATACATCATAGCAGGGAATCCCAATCTGGCGAGCTTCCTCTTTCCAACGCATGCATTTATATCGTGAGTTGGTCAGATCGAAAATAATCAACCCAGGGGAAAATAGTTTCTCTATCTCACTAATTTTAAAACTGGGATTTTTAACAATTAACAGGTAATCAACTGGTATTTTTTTTAAAGTCAACCCTGATAATCTAATATCATTATCAATGATGGCAATTTTTTTATCATGAAACTGAACAAACGATCCCTTATTAAAAAAATAATCACGATCAAATGATTCTTCCTGCCTTAGGCTTGAGTCTAAAGAATAACGCACCTTTCCATCAACTTTCGAAAAAAGCCAGTGTTCTCTAACATGCCACTTCATCTTCTTATCATTAACTATAAGTGAACTATCAGCAAAAAAAACATTTTCCCTCCCCGTAATGAAATCCAATCCTGTTTGATTGGAAATACTGTAAATTACGATCTTTCGTTGTCTTATCTGGTAATGATGTTGTGGAATCTTAATCAGGAAAAAAACAATCATAAGAGAAAGTAAATAAAAAAGGATTTTCCTGTTTTTCATACTTATCATCTGCCCAATCATCAGAAAAAACAGGTATAATATAACAACCTCATAACCAATCAGTAATATCCCTTTTGTGGTGGAAAACGGCAGGTTATCAATCAGGTGAACCGACTCATTCATTGCTTTGAGAAAAAGCCTGAAGATCATACGAAAAAAATCATGCACATAGGGAATTGGAGAGCAAATCAGGGCAGTTATTCCCGAATAGATGATCATTCCTGCAAGAGGTATTACAATTAAATTTGTAATGATAAAATAATTAGGAAACTGATGAAAATAATAGAGTGCCAAAGGAAATGTAGTAAGTTGAGCAGCTATGGAGACCGTGGTCAATGACCAAATCTTATCCATTGCTTTTCCGGGAGTCGCCCAAAGTTGATATAAAAATGGCTGCACAGACAAGATGCCCATCAACGCCAAATATGAAAGCTGAAATCCAACAGCAAATAACATTTGGGGATTGATAATAAGTAATATGAGGGCCGATGCAAAAAGGGTATTGAAAATATTGGTATGCCTCTTGAAGGTATATCCTAAAGCTATAAAACTAAACATCAGGGATGCCCTTAGTACTGATGGTGCCAGCCCGGTAATAAAGGCATACGCCCATATTAGTAAAATAATTAGTATAGTTCTGACAATATTCAAATTACGATTTCTTTTCAAAAACAAAAAGCAATACCCCAGAACTATATAAATTATCCCAACATGCAGTCCGGAAACACACAATACATGCATAGCCCCTGCTGACGAAAAATTCTCCTTTTGCTCATCACTAAGTTTATCCTTACTACCCAGCAGCAGAGCTGAAGCCAGCGCAAATTCATCTTTACTAAGATTCAGGCTTTCAATCTTTACCTGAATACTATTTCGGATCTTTCCTGATTCTGAAACCAATGTCCTTGGGGTATGGTGAGAACTTAATAACCAGGCATCTGAATTAATATAGGTATGATGGTAAATGCCCTTATGGGCAAGGTAGCCTGAATAGTTGAATTGATCTGGATTGGGTGGTGGCTTTATTTCTCTTACCCTGGAATTGATAATGAGGTAATTTCCGTACCTAATATTATAAGAGCGGCTATCCTTTTGCACATAACAAAGCACTTTTCCGGTAGAGCGAAGCCAATTATTTTCAGATCTCAAACCGATTAATTTCGTTTGAAATTTATATGTTTTTTCTGTGCATTCCGGTTGGCTTGTCACCTTTAAAATAAGATAATCATAATTGCATGGAAAACAGTTCTCAATATGATCGGCTTTGATTCGATTATCAGAAAAAAGGGCTATCAACGTCCCAAAAAGGAAATACTGTAACAGGATTATGATTCCGTGTAGTATTCTTGCTTTATAACTATGAATGAAATAATTTGAAAAGATCGAGAAAATGAACAAAAAAATTAACAGAATCAAAGCCAGGCCGGCGAGTTCAATGTTATGCGGCACACAACAATCATCGAACAGGATACCGGCCAGGAAAGCCAGTAGCATTTTACCAATAGGGAAACGAAAAGATTGAAACACTGTTTGCGTTTCCTGTTAATCCGCAGATCAACGAAATGTTACCCGATAAGAGAATAAAATCTGCTATTGTGGATTCTTAGTCTGTGGCACAGTGGTTGTGCCTGAAATGGATCAAGCAGAATGCTATTTACAATAGAGATCCAACATATCATCAGCTTGTGTTGAGCCTAATTGCTTTGCTTTTTCCCAGTCTTTGCAGGCGCCTTGAATATCTGCTGATACATGACGGGCAATTGCGCGATTATAGTAAGCATCCCTGTAATCAGGATTCAGTTCAATAGCTTTTGAAAAATCAATGATTGCCTGAGGATACTGCAGTTTGGCTTTTTTGATGGCCCCTCTGTTATTAAAGGCTTGCGGGTTATCAGGATTAATTTTAATGGCTTTCGTGTAATCCTCAATAGCTCCATCAAGATCTTTAACAAAAGCTTTAGCATTGCCTCTGTTATTATAGGCTTCAGCGTAGTTAGGGTCTCTGTCAATGGATTTGTTAAAATCATCAAGGGCTCCTTCAAAGTCGCCTAAAACTGCTTTTGCGATTCCTCTGTTATAATATGCAGTTGAATAATCCGGATTTAAGATTATAGCTTCATTATAGTCGGCTATGGCTTCAGCAGGAAAGTTCAGATTAGCTTTTGCGACCCCTCTGAAATTATAGGCTTTCTCAAAATCAGCTTTTAATCTAATGGCTGATCCAAAGTCATTAACTGCGCCAGTATAATGTCCCAACTCATTCCTGGCATTTCCTCTGAAATAATATGCTTTGAAGTTATCCGGGTCCAGTTCAATCACTTTGTCAAAATCTGCCATTGCACCAGCAAAATTTTCATTTTTGGCTTTCTCTGACCCTGTCCTCATGAGAGAATCCGCAATAGCATTTTGTTTTCTTTTTTCCGGGTCTTTCGTCATCAGTATCATCTTTGACGTATCCGAAGCTTCTATTGATGGGTTTGATGCTATTTGATCATCACCTGTCTTTTCAACTTTGGGCTCACGATGTGATTGTGATTGCGGTTCCTTATCACCGGTTTTGGGGTTACATGAAAAACAAGCACTGATCATTATCATTGCTATCAACAGGCCAAATTTTTTCTGGAATGTTCTCATTTATTACAATATTTCTCGATTTTACTTGCGGCTTCTGAATCACCTCTATTCAAAGATTCTTTCCAATACTCACATGCGTTTTCAATATCCCCTGCCCTATACGCAGCAAATCCAATTCCAAGAAAGACTTTTGGAAAATCCTCTTCAATATTACTTACTGATTGGTAGTCTTTAACAGCTTCAGCAAAATCGCTAAGCTGGAACCAGGATTCAGCCCTCTTGAAAAAAGCATCAGCATCCAGAGGATCATTCTCAATAAGTTTTGAAAAATCAATGATGGCCTGATTATAATTCTGGAGGCTGTAATTTGCGTTCCCCCGGTACTTCAATGCATGTATATTATCCTTATCAAGTAACAATACCATTGAATAATCTTCAACTGCACCTGTCATATTCTTAAGATTTTCATATGCCAAGCCCCTAAACAGATAAGCATCTGTATAGGTCGGATCAGCCCCAATGGCTTTGGTAAAATCATCAGCTGCCACCATGAAATTACCTTCATCAAATGCAGTCATTCCGTTTAGATAAAACTCACCTGCTTCATTTTGAGCTGATGCAGCAAAAAAACAAACAGTCAGGACTAGGGCAAAAACAAGAGTT
>JAUXII010000232.1 GCA_030621075.1 Lentimicrobiaceae bacterium | reverse complement strand
CATCATCGGCAACGGCAAAAGGAAGCTGCATCATTCCACCACCGTTGTATTTACATATCCCCACGTTCATACTGAACACTTTACCTTTTACCTTTTTATCATCAATTTGTATTTCATATTGCCGGTTATTGTATGAAAACAGGCTGGAAAAAATATTATAGACATAAGAAAAAGGCCCTCCTTTTCCCAGCTCTTTCTGCCGGTTTGTTTTTTGAGCTATCACTGCATCATAGCCCATACCAGCCATATTGGCAAAATACCTTGTTTTGGGGCTCTCTTTCCGATGATATACCACTTTCCCAACATCCTGAATAAACGTTTTTTTGTTTTTTATAAGTTTAATGGCACCCTCATAACTAGAAGGAATATTAAACATCCTACCCCAGTCGTTTCCTGTTCCTACTGGTATTAACGCAAGTGTTATGTCGGTAGTCTTATACTTTTCCTGTTTGAAGATACCATTAACAACTTCATGGAAAGTACCGTCCCCTCCAACCACAACAATGTTTTTAAAACCTAAATTAATATATTTCTTAGCCAGCCTAATAGCATGCTTTCTGTGCTTGGTAAAAACATTCAAAAAATGGATATCGTTAGCCACAAAAATCCTGGAGATTTCCTTCCAATCCTTTTCCCCTTTTCCTTTCCCGGCATTTGGGTTAACAATAACAAACCAATCTGTTTTCATCGTTCAGTATTGAAATTAATAACTAATGACTATTAACGGGTTACAACCCATGTTTTGCATTCTTACTAATGTTAAACTATTCAGGAATTTGTTTTTTGTTTTCCTGGCACAACAGTCTTAATTTTGAATATTTTAGAAAAGTAGTATGAGCGTTGATTTTCGCAATTACAAAACCAAAATATCCGTCCAGAAATCCCAGCCGAAAAAAATAATCCCTGAAAAATTTGACGACAGGGCTGAAAAGCACCTTCAGACGACTGGCCTTTTTCCCTTGTGAATAATACTCTTTTGCTGACAAGGTGGAAAAATGATCTGCTTGATTTATGTGTTCATCAATTGAATAGTAGGTATAGTGCAACAGGTCTCCTTTCAAAAAACCTATGTCAGCTTGATCGTCCAGTTGATATGTTTCATGCACTAATAACCCATTCCATTTTCCCTTACGCCGGTCAAATAAACGAAGCTTTTTATCAGGATACCATCCTCCATGCCTGATCCATTTTCCACAATAATTTGCCAGTCGGTTCATCGAATAGCCATCAAAATTCCAGCTCTTTTTCACTGCTGCAATGGATTTTTTTAATTCGTCCGACAAAGCTTCATCAGCATCAAGTGAAAGAATATATGGATGCAAAGCTTTTGTATTGGCATAATTTTTTGATTCAAAATATCCCTCAAATGGATGCTTAAAAAACCGAACGTTTTTGCTTTTGCAAATTTTTTCCGTTTTGTCAGTAGAATACGAATCCACAACCACTATATCATCTGCTAGTTCACTCACAGAGTCGAGGCATCTACTTATATTCTTCTCCTCATTGTATGTTATTATGACAACGGAAAGTTTAATCATGAAGGTTATAAATAATTAAGATCGGTAAAAATAATGACAAATGTTTAAATTTCATAATAGCCCCAAAAATAACTATCTTTTCCAGAATGCCGGAGAAAGCAATATAAGGATGGTGAAAAGTTCAAGTCGCCCAAGGAGCATGAGAAAGGAGAGGAACCATTTACCAACAACCGGAATATCAGCATAATTTTTTGCCGGGCCGACCGATCCGATGGCAGGCCCGATATTTCCCAGGGTAGCAGCAACCGAACCAACAGCCGATTCAAATTCCAATCCAATGAATGACATAAAAACAGATCCCAATGAAAAAACAAGAATGTAGATCAGGAAAAAAGCAAGAATGTTAGAAGTAATATCCTGCGATACCGGCTTACCATTAATCCTCACCGGAATAATTGCATGGGGATGAATCAACCGTTTTAATTCCAGTAAACTATTTTTAAGTAACAGTAACTGTCGTACCATTTTTATACTTCCTCCTGTTGACCCGGCACATCCTCCTGCAAACATGAGAATAAAAATGATCATCCACAGGAAAAAGGGCCAATTTAAGTAATTTGTTGTTACATAACCTGTGGTTGTAGTAATAGATACTACCTGAAATAATGCATCTCTAAACCCCTTTTCTATCCCTAAACCATGTGTAAGAATCAATGAAACGGCTATTATTATGGTGACACCGCCCATTAGTTTAAGATAGTATCTTAACTCTTCATTTTTCCAGACTGTTTTTAACTTTCCATGGAGTGCGAGGTAATGCAAGGTGAAATTAATCCCGGCGAAAATCATAAACAAAATGATAATATATTGTATATACGGCGAATAATTTGCAATACTGGAATTTTGAGTGGAAAAACCACCAGTTGCCATTGTTCCAAAAGCATGACAAATAGCATCGAACAGGTCCATACCTCCGGTCATTAATAAAATTGTTTCAGCTGCAGTTAACAGAACATAAATACCCCATAATCGTTTGGCAGTTGCTGTAATACGGGGATGAATTTTATCGGGTGTTGGGCCGGGAACTTCAGCGATAAAAAGCTGCATCCCTCCAATACCAAGAAAAGGGAGGATAGCTAGTGTTAATACAATGATTCCCATTCCCCCCATCCAATGAGTCATGCTTCGCCAGAACAATATTCCTTTGGGAAGGGCTTCAATGTCATTCAGAATGGAAGCTCCGGTAGTGGTAAATCCTGAAATTGTTTCAAAAAAGGCATTTGTGAAATTAGGTATTGAGCCACTCAGAACAAACGGTATTGCGCCAAAAAGAGATATTACCAGCCAGCTCAGTGAAACAATAACATAACCCTCCCGCTTCCCCAAACTGCTATCCTTTGCCCTGCGTGTCATTAGCCAAACAATAAGGCCAATTGTGGAAACAAAAACCCCACTAATCACCAACGCCCAGAAATCATCTTTCCCGTTGAACAAAGAAAACGAAAGATTTGTGGGGCTGCCATAATATATAGAAAAAGGGATTGAGGTGATAATAAAAAACCCTTCAAGGACCAGTAAAAGCCCAATGATTTTTAATATTATCCGAATATTGATCTTAGAGCCTCGCATGACCCATGATTACCAATTAACTTTCAACTTAACTAAATAGCTTTTCAACCTTATGAATTGCATCAGGCATAGCAAACACAACCACCTGATCATTTTCCTTAATCCTGAAATTGCCAACAGC
>JAUXII010000314.1 GCA_030621075.1 Lentimicrobiaceae bacterium | reverse complement strand
CACCAATGATTGACCCATGTGGAATTTTAATTTCATAGATGGGGTGTTTTGTTACATACGACTTAGGTTTTGCCACAAACTCAAGAACTTCTGCGTTTATTCCGCTAAGGCATTTGATGGAGGTAACCTCGGCATCCATAGTAAACCGTGCAATATGACTCGCTGTTATTAACTTCTTATTGATTATTGCCTCAACACCTATATTTTGTGAAATATCAATATAATTAACATTTTCAACCAAAGGAATAACTTTTTTTACCCCAAGCTTTTTGGCCATCAAACAAGTGAAAATATTCGTTTCTGTATCATCAGTCACAGCAACAAACGCATCCATTCCTGAAATATCTTCATCATTTAGCAACGACACATCACGAGCATCGCCATTAATAACCAGCGTGTTTTTTAATATCTCGTTTAACTGAAAACATCTTTCCTTGTTGGCTTCTATGATCTTAACATTTAAACTATTTTCGAGTTCCCTTGCCGTTTTTCGTCCGATACGTCCACCACCAGCAATCATAACATTATGAACCTCTACTTTTTCCTTGCCACTCATTGCCATTAATTCTTCAACACCATCTGGCTTTGAGATAACGTAAGCTAAATCATTGAGCAGGAACTTATCATCACCTTTAGGTATGATGGTATCACCTCCACGATGAATGGCAACAGCTCTGAATTTAAGATCAGGATTTTCCCGGGCAATCTGGTTCAGGGTTTTATTTAATACCGAGGCCTTTTCGTCAAGCCTAATGAGAAATAAAGAGAGCTTACCTCCTGAAAAATCAAAAATCTCCGTTGCAGCCGATAGTTTCAATAATTTAACAACTTCCTGGGCTGCGATGCTTTCGGGGCAAACAAGCTCATCAACACCGAGGTCATGAAAAAATCCAATATTTTTTTTTGTCAAATATTCTACATTATTTATCCTGGCTATGGTTCTTTTAGCCCCTAGCTTTTTACCCAGTATACAAGTTACAATATTGATTTGCTCTTCATGTAGAACGGAAATCAGCAGGTCGGCCCTTTTAACATTTGCACGGGTTAATATATCAATAGAAGTTGAATTACCTGTAATAGTCATGAGGTCCATTTGTGATTCAACCATTTTAAGTAATTCCTGATGTGGATCAACGATGGTAATATTATGGTACTCACCGGCAAGCATTTCAGCCAGGTGCAAACCAACTTCCCCATCACCTGCTATAACAATATTCATGATTCTTATACTTTTCTATTTGATTTGCGAATATATAATTAAATAAAGATAAAAGGAAAAAGAATAAAGATTTAAGTTACTAGGTGTCGATGTTAAAGGCATTTCAATCCCACTCAAAAGCGATGAATGGTTACTTTTATATCTTGCATAATATTTTAGCAGCCTTTTCAAGCGTTTCATCGGTTTTAGCAAAACAAAAACGAAGAACCTTCCGGTCGGTCATTCTGTGGTAAAAAACAGAAACAGGTATGGAGGCAATTTGATATTCCTTAACAAGCCGGACAGCAAAATCTGTCTCCTTTTCATCAGTGATCCTGCTATAATCAAGTAGTTGAAAATATGTACCATATGAACGAATAGGATTAAAGCGGCTGCTTTCAATCAATTTAAGGAAATAATCCCTTTTTTGTTGGTAAAACCGTGAAAGATTCTCATAGTTACTTTTGTTCTGTAAAAATTCAGCTATTGCATATTGGATTGGTGTATTGCATGCAAAAACATTGAATTGATGAACCTTTCGGAACTCCGCCATCAGATTTTCCGGCGCCAATACATAACCCAACTTCCATCCTGTTGCATGAAAAGTTTTCCCAAAAGAACCAACAACAAAAGAACGCGACGCCAGGTTGGGATATCGGCAAACACTTTCATGCCTTATACCATCATAAATCAAATGCTCATAAACTTCATCACTCAGTACAATAATATCTGTATTTTTTAATAAGTTTTCCAGTTTTTGCAGGTCTTCAGGTTTTAACACACTGCCTGTTGGGTTATGGGGTGTATTTATGATGATCATTCTGGTTCTACTGCTGATCAACCTGGTTACCTGGTTCCAGTCAATATGATAGTCGGGAGATTTTAAGGCGGCATACTTAACCAATCCTCCCTGTAACTTAACAGAAGGTACATAAGAGTCATAAGCAGGTTCAAAAACAATTACCTCATCTTCGTCTCTAACGAAAGTAGAAATGATGGTAAAGATAGCCTGTGTGGCACCAGCAGTGATATTTATTTCCTTTTCAGGGTCATAATAAATATTGTACGTTTTGTCAATTTTTTTAGAGATCATCTCCCTCAACACCTGCACGCCTGGCATCGGAGCATACTGGTTATAACCCATTTTCATGTACTTGTTGACATAAC
>JAUXII010000112.1 GCA_030621075.1 Lentimicrobiaceae bacterium | reverse complement strand
CGATCCTCTAAATCAAAATTCTTTGGTTTTTTCATATTTGCATCAATTTATGATTAATCCAAAAAGAGAGATTTTGTGACCCTTGTTAAAAGATTAAAATTGTTTTTACGAGGTGTGATTGATTTATTAGAAATGATAAATCAGGAATTCTAATGACAAATTAGAAATTTAAATCAGAAATAACCAGTAACAAATAATAAATGAAAAAAAATAAGCTAACGCAACCTTTTCATTACTTCATCCGTCAATTAATATAGAAGCAGTAAAAATGCGTATCTCAAAAACTATTGTTATGAAAGTGGTAAGAAATTTGATATCAGGTTTTAGCAGGTATTTTTTTGTGGTCTTTAATTCAAAAGTGGTGGTTTTTCTTTTATTGGCCGCACTGTTTTTTTTAACAATAGTTGTTAAAGATATTATGGGAAAGACGTTTATTCAGTAGTCAATATAGTAACTTTTTCATGATTTTTTTGTAGTTTTGGCTTAATTAACGGGCAAACATAGCATAACGCTATGTTTGCTTTTTTTGTGTTTCGTTTTACTTTATTTTGCTATGAGTTTAAATCCGACACCATGCACATTCAGTAACTCCACATCCGGATCATTTTTAAGGTATTTTCGAAGCTTTGCAATATATACATCCATACTTCTTGCATTGAAATAGCTGTCGTCGAACCAAATTTTATTGAGGGCATAGCTTCTATCAAGCACATCATTCTTATTCTCACATAATAAATGCAGCAGGTCAGCTTCTTTTGAAGTTAGTTTATGTTCTTCCCCTTTAAAACTAAGGATTTGCCGGTTAAAGTCAAAGAGGTACTGCCCAATAGTATAAAAATTATCGTTTTCACCTTTTTTGTTTTGATCCGTTCTTCTGGTAATGGCCTTCATTCGGGCAAGTAATTCTTCCATGCTAAATGGTTTGGTCAGGTAGTCGTCGCCACCTACTTCAAATCCTTTCAGTTTATCCTCCGGAAGAGACTTGGCCGTAAGGAATAAGATAGGTATTTTTTTATCCATGCTCCGAATCTCTTTTGCCAGTGTAAACCCATCTTTTACAGGCATCATAACATCGACAATACAAAAATCGAAGTTCTTTTTTTTATATGCATTAAACGCCTCTTCCCCATTAACACAGAGCGTAGTTTCAAAACCTTTGGCCTCAAGGTATGATTTTAAAATATTACCAAGGTTACGGTCATCTTCTGCTAATAATACACGCATAGTATTTGACATAATACAGATTATTTTAAAAATGAAAAATCAGACTAAAGATACAAATAATATAAATTAATTAGCGAGCCACCCTTTTCTGATTGTACTATTATTTATTTTTCAGGGAGAAAAACCCTGAAAGTACTTCCAACATTTATTTCACTTTCCAGTGTAACAGTACCCCCATGTTTTGCCACAATGGCTTTTACATAACTAAGACCTAAACCAAACCCCTTGAAATTATGAATATCGCCGGTTGGTACCCGGTATAATTTATCGAATATTTTTTTCTGGTCCGATTTATTGATACCTACCCCATTATCTTTCACTGAGACTTCAATGCCACCGGGAATATTTTTAGTACGAATGGTGATCAACGGTTTTGTGGGAGAATATTTATTGGCGTTTTCAAGCAGGTTGAAAATCACATTTGTCAGGTGAACTTTGTCGGCTTCAATTACCGGATTGGAAGCCCTGAAATCCTTTACAATCCGACCATCATTGATTTCTACCTGAATCCCAATATTTTTAATAACATCAAAAATAATGTGGTGAATATCTATTTCTTCTTTGTTCAGTTTCAGTTTACCTTTTTCAAGCACGGCTGTCTGAAGGATCTTTTCTGCCATAGCACCGAGGCGTTTGTTTTCTTCATTGACGATATTGATATAGGAATCGCTAACATCCTTCATCATTTTCAGATCCTTGTCTTTCAAAGCCTCACAAGCCAGGGCAATTGTTGAAATGGGTGTTTTAAACTCATGGGTCATATTATTTATGAAATCCGTTTTCATTTCTGCAAACTTTTTTTCCTTAAAGATAAAATTGATGGTAAATAAGAACGAGACAATAATGATAAGGATCAGAAAAACGGAAATGCTTAAAATCCCTGATAATTGTTTAAAAAGAAACTTCCGTTCATGAGGGAAATAAATCATCAGGTAGTCCGGATGAGAAAAAGCATCACTGGGAAATAGTATAAATGCCAAATTATTTTCCAGTAACTTTTTGCTATAATTACCCGTTTTTTCAATTACCATGCGATTACGGGATGTGCTGAAGATGCCATATTCATAGTCTGTATCAATCCCTTTATTCAATAATTCAAATGTTATTAAAGAATCGAGGATGCATGTATCAATACGATCTTCAATATCCTGAAAGTGGCTGAATGTAAACATATCTTCGAAGACATCATTAATGAGTAGCGATTTCCTTTTAAGCAACTCGTTAAGCCTTTGTTTTGAAACCTGATCGGGATCAACGATACTGTCTGGTTCTTGCGCTATCCGGATAGTAACTTCTTCAAATGATTGATCTGTGGGCTTATCGAAAGAGGCACGATTAATTGCTTCGAGTTCTTTATAATAAAGATAATTTAACGAATCAATGCTGATAATCAATGATGCTCCCCGATTATAAAAATTTCTCTTTTGCGTGATCTGATTTACAACCTCGATCCTTTCAATTTTATCTACAACCTGTGATAGGGCTTCGTTAACGCTTCTGTTGAAATTTATTTCTTTGAGCTTTATGGCATTGCCAATCCAGTAAGCCTGAATACTAATTAACCCAATTAAGGCCAATGAGATAATAATGGTAATAACTATGATAAATCTTTTACTCATTTGTGCAAAAATACGCTTTGACGACCAATTATATAAGGTTTTAACATTAATTAACTTTTATTTAAATCTGTTAACATTTCATTATATCCTGATAAGATATCTTTGCAGGCAAGTAGTTAGTAATTTCATATTTCTCATAGTCAAATAATTTTTTGGCTAAAAGTTAGGTTAAAAACCTGTTTTGTCGTTAGAAAAAAAAGTGTGGCCGGTGGCCGCACTTTTTTTATTGGGCGATCCGCCCTGCCCTCTTTTCCCCTCTCCACTATGGAGAGGGGATTAAGGGGTGAGGTTTTTTTGATAAAAGCCCGCTTGTTTTTGTATATTTGCATAGAAACATTTCTTTTTAATGATGAGGTTTATTTATTAAAACGCTAATAATGGATAGTTTGGAGATTGACATCAGTAAAACTTTCAATTTTATTGACAAAGATGAAGTTTTCGGGTTGCAGGATGAGGTATCTTTTGTTCACAAAGCATTGATTGAGGGAACAGGCAAGGGCAATGATTATTTAGGTTGGATGAAATTACCCTCGCAAACAAACGAGGGGTTGATAAGCCGGATCGAAGAGGAGGCATTGAGGATCAAAGATGTGGCCGATGTTTTTATTGTTATTGGTATTGGTGGCTCCTATCTTGGAGCCAGGGCAGTGATAGAGGCTCTCAACCATCATATGGGTTCATTACTACAAAATCGGACAACGCCCCTGATATTGTATGCCGGACATCATTTCGGAGAAGATTACCTTGTTGATTTGATGGATATTCTTGATGACAGAGAATATGCTTTGGTTGTTATTTCCAAATCAGGCACAACTACCGAACCTGCTATTGCTTTCCGGTTGTTGAAAAACCACCTCGAAAAAAAATACGGCAAACATAATGCAAGAAAACGGATCATTGCCATTACCGATAAATCAAGGGGTGCTTTAAAACAACTTTCCAATGAGGAAGGGTATGCAACTTTTACTGTTCCTGATGATGTTGGGGGGCGCTACTCTGTATTAACACCTGTTGGCTTATTGCCTGTTGCCGTGGCCGGGTTTGATATTCGTGAATTGCTATCAGGGGCACAGGAGATGGAGCAATTAACTACATCATCTGACAGGCTGGAGGCCAATCCTGCAGCTTTGTATGCAGCTACAAGGAATGCGCTATACCGCAAAGGCAAGACGGTGGAAGTGCTTGCTGGTTATCTGCCTTCCCTGAATTATTTTACGGAATGGTGGAAGCAACTTTATGGCGAGAGTGAAGGCAAAAAAAACAAAGGGATTTTTCCGGCAGGAGTTAACCTCACTACCGATTTGCATTCGATGGGGCAATACCTTCAGGAAGGACTTCGTATCCTTTTCGAAACGGTGTTACTGGTTAAACAAACCCGCGGCGTTTTAAAGGTGCCGGAAGATCAGGACAATCTTGACGGATTGAATTTTCTGGCTGGAAAAAAGATTGAGGAGGTTAACAGGATGGCCGGTCTTGGTACTCTTTTAGCACATGTTGATGGAGGAGTTCCGAACATAACGGTGCAGATACCGTATCTTGATGAACGCAATCTTGGCCGGCTCATTTATTTTTTTGAAATAGCTTGTGCTTACAGTGGGTATCTGTTACATGTAAATCCTTTTGACCAGCCCGGAGTGGAGGCTTATAAAAAAAATATGTTCGCTCTTTTGGGGAAACCTGGCTATGAGGACGCTTCAGCGCAACTTAGAAAAAAGTTATGAACCATTTATCCACGACTTGAAAGTGTGGGTTTAAACAAGAAGTTGTTATGGAAAATTTATTGATCAAATACATGGACGACAGGTACAAGGTCCAAAAAACTATGCATAAATCATCAACATCTGAGCCTGGTCCGGTTATTACTATTTCCAGGGAAGCCGGGTGTTCAGCCAATTGGCTTGCTTCAAAACTACGGGAGGATCTTGATGCAATCTTCCACAAAAAGGGGAAAGAACAAACATGGAAAGTTCTTAATAAAGAGATCATTGAGGCATCTGCCAGAGAACTTGAACTTCATCCTTCTATGATCAAACATGTTTTCAAAGGAGAAAAAAGGGCAATTATTCATGATCTGTTGCTTTCCATATCACAAAAAGAATATAAGACTGACTGGAAAATAAGGAAAACGATTAATGGAGTAATCCGGATAATCGCTAATGAGGGCCATGTTATTCTTGTTGGCCGCGCCGGTGCTGCCATAGCTCACGATATTCCTAAGTCCCTGCATATAAAACTGCAGGCCCCTCTCCAATGGCGTATAGG
>JAUXII010000326.1 GCA_030621075.1 Lentimicrobiaceae bacterium | reverse complement strand
CCGATTTTGAACCAACAGGCGACCAGCCGGAAGCAATTCACCAACTGGTGGAAGGACTTAACCGTAATGATCCTTACCAAACATTATTAGGGGTTACCGGTTCAGGCAAGACCTTTACCATTGCTAATGTCATACAGCAAATACAGCGGCCCACTCTTGTTCTTAGCCACAACAAAACACTTGCAGCTCAATTATATGGTGAGTTTAAGCAATTTTTTCCTGATAATGCTGTGGAGTACTTTGTTTCTTACTATGATTATTACCAGCCCGAAGCTTATCTTCCTGTAACAAACACATACATTGAAAAAGACCTTTCGATAAATGATGAAATCGAAAAACTCAGGTTGAGCGCAACCTCATCTTTACTCTCCGGCAGAAGAGACGTTATTGTGATTTCATCGGTATCATGTATCTATGGTATTGGAAATCCGGATGATTTCACATCAAATGTTATTCGGATAAAAGTCGGTGACACCCTAAGCCGTAATCAATTCTTGCACGCACTTGTTAACAGCCTCTATTCCAGAACAGAAGTTGATTTTTTCAGAGGTAAGTTCAGGGTCAAAGGTGATACAGTTGATGTTTTTCCGGCATATGCCGATGTTGCTTTTCGTGTTATCTTTTGGGGGAATGAGATTGAAAGTATTGAAACTTTCGATCCATTAACAGGGCATACGCTGGAAACGCACGACAGCAAAACCATCTTCCCGGCCAATATATTTATCATATCACAGGAAAAAATGAAGGAATCCCTGCTTGAGATACAGAATGACATGTTCAAACAGGCAGCATTCTTAAAAGAAAATGGAGGGTCTCTGGAGGCTAAACGTTTAGAGGACAGGGTGTCGTACGACATTGAGATGATGCGGGAACTGGGCTACTGCTCGGGAATCGAAAATTATTCGCGTTATTTTGATGGCCGTTCACCCGGATCCAGGCCATTTTGCCTTCTGGACTATTTTCCTGATGATTTTATGATGGTGATAGATGAAAGCCATGCCACCATACCGCAGGTAAGGGCGATGTACGGAGGCGACAGAAGCCGTAAGCAAACACTTGTAGAATACGGATTTCGACTACCTTCAGCTTTGGATAACAGGCCCCTGAAATTTGCTGAATTTGAAGCTCTTTTAGGTCAAATAATATTTGTGAGTGCCACCCCCTCAGATTATGAGCTGAATAAAAGCGAAGGGGTGGTGGTTGAACAACTGATCAGGCCTACCGGGCTCCCTGATCCTATTATAGAAGTTAGGCCCAGCCAAAACCAGATCGACGACCTCCTTGATGAAATTGACAAAACTGTTAAAGATGGATCCAGGATACTTGTTACAACCCTTACCAAACGTATGGCTGAAGAGCTGACAAAATATTTATTAAAACTTAACATAAAAAGCAAATATATTCATTCAGACGTACACACACTTGATCGTGTAGAGATCATGCGGGACTTACGATTGGGAAATTTTGATGTTCTTGTCGGAGTCAACCTGTTGCGGGAAGGGCTCGACCTTCCGGAAGTTTCACTGGTTGCGATTCTGGATGCTGACAAGGAAGGATTTCTGCGTTCCGAGAAATCACTGACCCAAACGGCAGGACGCGCAGCGAGAAATCTCAACAGTAAAGTCATCATGTATGCTGATAAGATCACACACTCGATGCAACGTACTATTGAAGAGACAGACCGCAGGCGCGAAAAACAACTCAAATACAACGAAAAACATAACATCACACCAAAGCAAATTATTAAGTCCACCGAAGCCATCATGGGACAAACAACGGTTATGGATACCAAGGGAGGTGGCCCACGGCCATATATCGAAGATGACAATATCAATGTAGCCGCGGATCCAGTAATGAAGTACATGTCGAAAGAGCAGGTTCAGAAAGCCATTAACAAAACGAAGAGATCCATGGAAGGCGCAGTTAAAGAGTTGGATTTTATTGAGGCTGCGCGGTATAGGGATGAGTTGGTTGCCTTGCAGGGGATGTTAGAAAAAAAGACTAAAGGTTGAAAAAAGGAGACAGGAAACAGGAAACAGGAAACGGGAAACGGGAGACAGGAATCGGGAACCGGGAATCGGGAGGT
>JAUXII010000089.1 GCA_030621075.1 Lentimicrobiaceae bacterium | reverse complement strand
CCTATACGTTCTTTTCTTAATCTTCTTTCCATGTTGAGTGAATAATTAATTCTGTTCTTTAATAGTTACCTCTTCTCCCTGGACTCTTTTCCTAAGTTCTGTTTTCAGACGTGCAATGGTTCTCCTGAAAGATTTAATTTTATTAGGATTCTCCAAAGGAGAAACAGCATGATTAAGCTTAAGCTTGGTAAGCTGCTTCCGTTCTTCTTCCAGTCTTTCAATTAATTCCGGAGTAGTTAATTCTATAATTACCGTTTGTTCCATTTCAATTTAGTTTGATTCTTCTACGTAATCACTTCTAACAATAAATTTAGTTGTTATCGGAAGCTTCTGAGCAGCCAGGCGTAAAGCTTCTTTCGCAATTGATAATGGAACGCCTTCAGCCTCAAATATAATTCTTCCTGGAGTTACCCTTGCAACAAACATTTCCGGAGCACCTTTCCCTTTTCCCATTCGCACTTCAGCAGGCTTCTTGGTAATAGGTTTATCGGGGAAGACACGGATCCATATTTGACCTTCACGTTTCATATAACGTGTAACAGCCTGCCGCGCAGCCTCTATTTGTCGCCCTGTAAGCCAGGTTGTTTCCAATGCTTTGATGGCAAATGAACCAAACGCGATCTGGTTTCCTCTTTGCGAGTTGCCTTTCATCTTGCCTTTTTGCTGCTTCCTGTATTTTGTCTTTTTAGGTTGTAACATTGTAATGTCAGTTATTAATTGATTACACTTTTGCTTGGTTATCTACCATCCTGTCTTGGTCTTGGCCTTGGTCTACCTTTTCCTCTGCCACCTGATTGCTTAGCTTTCTGAGATATTCCGGGAGAGGTTAAGTCACGTTTTCCAAAAATTTCTCCTTTACAAATCCAGACTTTTACACCAATGCGGCCATATGTAGTGTGTGCTTCGGTAGCTACATAATCAATATCAGATCTTAACGTATGCAAAGGAATACGGCCATCTTTGTATTGTTCACTTCTAGCCATTTCCGCTCCACCCAATCTACCAGATATTTGAACCTTGATACCATCTGCCCCAACTCTCATAGTTGATGCAATGGCAGTTTTGATGGCGCGTCGATAAGAGATCCGACCTTCAATTTGTTTAGAAATGGTGCCGGCCACAATAATAGCATCCAATTCGGGTCTTTTGATCTCGGAAATATTGATTTGAACTTCCTTATTTGTAAGTTTCTTCATCTCCTCCTTCAGCTTATCAACTTCCTGCCCCCCTTTTCCAATAATGATACCTGGCCGGGCCGTATTTATAGTAACAGTAACAAGCTTGAGGGTACGTTCGATAACAATACGTGAGATACCAGCTTTTGACAATCTGGCATTAAGGTATGTTCTTATCTTCTTATCTTCGACAAGCTTTGAAACAAAGTTCTTACCTCCATACCAGTTGGAATCCCATCCTCTGATAATCCCTAACCTGTTACCTATTGGATTTGCTTTTTGTCCCATTAATTATTTATTAATTTGTTTATAAATGCTACTATTTCTTATTCAATAACTGAAACTTCCTTGTTTCCGATTATCAGGGTCACATGGTTAGAACGTTTTCTGATCCTATGTGCACGTCCTTGCGGTGCAGGGCGAATCCTCTTCAACATTCTTGCACTATCCACACTAATTTCTTTCACAAACAAGTGACTATCTTCAATTCGGACTCCTTCATTTTTATTCTGCCAGTTGGCAATAGCCGACAACAGCAGTTTATGCAGACGACCAGAAGCTTCTTTTGGAGAACTCTTCAGCATATTCAACGCAGATTCCACATCTGCACCTCTGATTATATCGGCAACCAATCTCATTTTTCTAGGCGATGTAGGACAATTGTTAAGCCTTGCCACATACAGTTGCTTTCTGTCTTTTTTTAGCTTTTCCGCTTTAATACGTTTTCTAGCACCCATTATTTATACGATTTCTTTATTTTTTACCTTCTACTTCCAGCATGTCCTCTAAAAATCCTGGTTGGTGAAAACTCACCCAACTTATGACCAACCATATTTTCAGTAATATAAACAGGAATAAACTTATTGCCATTATGGATAGCAATTGTCTGGCCAACAAAATCAGGAGAGATCGTTGAGCTCCTTGACCATGTTTTTATAACTGTTTTCTTCTTTGATTTTGCAGCTTCAAGAACCTTCTTTTCAATTTTAAAATGTATATAAGGGCCTTTTTTCAGTGAACGACTCATAATATTACGTATTTAATATGATTACTTCCTTCTATCAATAATATATTTATTCGAAGCTTTTTTCTTTGGCCTGGTCCGGAATCCTTTAGCCGGAAGCCCTTTACGGGACCTGGGGTGACCACCAGAAGCACGCCCTTCACCACCACCCATAGGGTGATCAACAGGGTTCATTGCTACGCCCCTTGTCCGCGGCCTGCGTCCCAGCCATCTGCTCCTGCCTGCTTTTCCTGACACTTCAAGGCTATGATCAATATTTGATACCATTCCAACTGTTGCTTTACATGTTTGAAGAATCATTCTTGTTTCGCCTGAGGGTAATTTGAGAATTGCAAACTTCCCATCCCTTGTCATCAGCTGTGCATATGATCCTGCGCTTCTCGCCATCTTAGCACCCTGTCCAGGCCTGAGTTCCACGTTATGTACAATAGTACCAAATGGTATTTCACTCAGATACAATGAATTACCAATATCAGGTGAAACACCTTTTCCGGAAATCACCTCCTGGCCAACCTTAATACCGTGTGGGGCAACAATGTAACGTTTCTCACCATCAGCATAAAACAACAATGCAATACGTGCTGATCTGTTTGGGTCATATTCAATCGACTGCACCGTTGCGGGAACACCCTCCTTCTCACGTTTAAAGTCAATTACCCTGAAGCGTTTCTTATGTCCGCCACCAAGGTATCTCATCGTCATTTTCCCCGAATTGTTTCTTCCACCAGTCCTTTTCTTTGAAGATAATAATTTCTTTTCTGGTGTAGAAGAAGTAATTTCTTCAAAAGCGCTAATTACTTTAAAACGCTGACTAGACGTTGTTGGTTTGAATTTCTTTAAAGCCATTTATCTTAAATATTGCTGTAAAAATCAATAATTTCTCCTTCAGCTAACGTAACGATAGCTTTTTTATACGATTTTGTCCTGCCGGAAATAACTCCCGATTTGGTAAAACGAGATTTTTCCTTACCAGAATAATTCATTGTGTTCACAGTTACAACCTCGACACCATAAATATCTTCAACGGCATGTTTAATCTGCAACTTATTGGCCTTCTTATGAACAATGAATCCGTACTGGTTCAGTTGGTCACCCTTCCCGGTCATTTTTTCAGTTATTACCGGTTTTAATATGATCTCCATTGTATATTCTGTTTAAAGTTCAGTATTTCTCAGCACATTAATTATCAAACATCTTCTGAATCTCTTTGATTGAGCTTTCAAGCAGAAACAATTTATTATGATTCAGAATATCGTAAGTATTAAGGTCAAATGCCCTTACTACTTTCACTTTTTTTATATTTCTGGACGAGAGAAAAACATTTCTATCCGTTTCCGGAAATACAAACATGGCCTTTTTGTCTTTAACATCAAAAACATTAAGAATATCAATAAAATTCTTTGTCTTAGGGTTTTCAAAACTAAAGTCTTCCAGAACCATAATATTATTGTCCTTCGCTTTGTTGCTTAAAGCTGATTTACGAGCCAGGCGTTTAACTTTTTTATTCAGTTTAAAACTATAATCCCGCGGATGAGGTCCAAAAGCCCTTCCACCTCCTCTTAATATAGGAGATTTGATGTCGCCCATACGAGCAGTTCCAGTACCTTTCTGTCTTTTAATCTTCTTTCTGCTGCCAACGATGGCGTTTCTCTCCTTGGTACTATGAGTTCCCTGGCGTTGGCCCGCCATAAACTGTTTTGCACCAAAGTAAATAGCATGTTCATTTGGTTCAACACCAAATATGGAATCATCCAGTTTAATTTTTCTGGATGTCTTCTTCCCGTTGATTTGATAAATTTCTAACTCCATCTCTCAAGTATTAAATATGAGCCATTAGGTCCAGGAACTGAACCTTTAACAACCAAAATATTTTTCTCTGGGATAATCTTCATAATCTGCAAGTTGATCATTTTCACTCTTTCATTACCCATTCTACCTGCCATTCTCATCCCTTTAAACACTCTAGAAGGATAGGATGAAGCACCAATAGAACCGGGTGCTCTCATACGGTTGTGCTGCCCATGTGTTGCATCTCCAACCCCTTTAAAGCCATAACGTTTCACAACACCCTGAAATCCTTTTCCCTTTGAAGTGCCAACAACATCAATATACTCTCCTTCGGTAAATATATCAACCGTTAAAACATCTCCAAACTTCTTTTGGTGTTCGGCTTCAAACCTGGTAAACTCCATCATAATTTTCTTTGGAGCTACACTGGCTTTGGCAAAATGCCCCAGGAGAGCTTTAGAGGTATGCTTTTCCTTTTTTTCACCAAAAGCAAGCTGAATAGCCTCATAGCCATCTGTGTCAATATTCTTCACCTGTGTAACAACGCAGGGACCAGCTTCGATCACTGTGCAAGGAATATTCTTACCAGCTTCGTCGAAAATACTGGTCATCCCTATCTTTTTTCCAATTAGTCCTGACATCTTATTCTATTTTTTAAAGCATTGAAATCAGTAAATAATTAAACCTTAATCTCAACCTCAACGCCACTTGGAAGCTCCAGCTTCATAAGAGCATCAATGGTTTTAGAAGTCGTGCTATAAATATCAAGCAACCTTTTATATGAGCACAACTGGAACTGTTCTCTTGCCTTTTTATTTACAAAAGTAGCCCTGTTAACCGTGAAAATTCTTTTATCTGTTGGTAATGGTATTGGTCCGCTAACAACAGCTCCTGTTACCTTAACAGTCTTAACAATCTTTTCGGCTGATTTATCAACCAGATTGTAGTCGTACGATTTTAATTTTATTCTGATCCTCTGACTCACTTTATATTTTTTTTTGTTATAACAATTCTTATTTACTAAGAATATATCCCTTGATTTTAAGAATAATTTCTTCTGTAAGTTCTTTTGGAACCGGTGCATAGTGCGAAAATTCCAAGCTTTGAGTTGCTCTCCCCGATGTAATTGTTCGCAAAATTGTTACATACCCAAATAACTCTACCAATGGAACCTTAGCGCTAATCTCCTGTCCACCTGCTTTGGAAACAACATTTTCTATATGCCCCCTTCTTTTATTCAGATCGCTTGTTACGTCTCCCAAAAACTCTCCAGGCGTAACAATGTTAAGGGACATAATGGGTTCTAACAATACATTATCTGCTAATTTACAGGCTTCTCTAAAAGCCAGACTTCCTGCAATCTCAAATGATAATGCATCAGAGTCAACAGAATGATATGATCCATCAATTAACCTAACCCGAAGGTTATACATAGGAAATCCCAACAACACTCCATTGCTTATTGCTGATGAGAATCCTTTCTCAACAGCATGAACAAACTCTTTTGGAATATTTCCCCCTTTAACATCATTAATAAACTGCAATCCTCTAACGCCGTCTTCTGCAGGCCCAACTTCAACTAAGATATCGGCAAATCTGCC
>JAUXII010000119.1 GCA_030621075.1 Lentimicrobiaceae bacterium | reverse complement strand
GGTACGCATTCCCCCTCAGGTTGGAAAATATAAAGTCTATATTATTGATGAGGTTCATATGCTTTCACAACAAGCATTCAATGCTTTTTTGAAAACGCTTGAGGAGCCTCCTCCTTATGCAAAGTTTATCCTGGCCACAACCGAAAAGCATAAGATCATTCCAACTATTCTCTCAAGATGTCAAATTTTTGATTTTAAACGCATAGGGGTTGAAGATATTGCCGGCTACCTTTCGTATGTAGCTGAAAAAGAAGGTGTGACAGCTGATTCAGATGCCTTGCATATCATAGCTCAGAAAGCTGATGGTGCCCTGCGGGATGCACTTTCTATGTTTGACCAGATAGTGAGCTTTGCAGGGAAGGAGTTAACCTATCAAATTGTTATAGAAAATCTTAATGTCCTTGACTATGATTATTATTTCAGGATTGTTGATTATATCCTGAATCAGGATATTATACAATGCTTATTAACCTTAAATGAGATAATTGAAAATGGATTTGACGGACAGCATTTTCTGATAGGGCTGGGGGAGCATCTGCGAAATCTTCTTGTATGCAAAGATCCCTCTTCTCGTAAACTTCTTGAAGTTGGCGACAATATCAGAAACAGTTATTTTGAACAATCTGCCAGATGTAATACCGGACTCATTCTCAAAGCATTGGAAATTGGTAATCAATGTGATATTAATTACAGGAGCAGTAATAATAAGCGATTGTCACTGGAATTAGCCCTGATGCAAATGTCATCACTTTCACGTTCCGGTGATTTCCCTTCTAATGAAAAGATTGTGCCTGTTGTTGAAAAGCCTTCAGTGAAGGAAATTACTATAAAGTCACCTGTAAAGACACAAACAAGATCAGTTGTAGCGAATGAAGAAGCCTCCTGTGCGCTAAAGAAAAAAGTCAAGGTTGCCAAAACCACTATGAGTGGCTCAGGCCTTTCCATCAAGGAAATGGTTAACAATAATAATAAAAATGGCCAGGCTGGAGAGCAAAATGAAAAGGCCCTGGTTGTTGAAAAACAAAACACTCCTTTTAATCAAGTTGATCTTGAGGGTGTTTGGCCTGATATGGTTGCTGCTGTTGCTAATAAAAAATCAAATTTGCAAACAACACTTACCAAGCACAAACCAATCTTGAAGGAGAAGTATCAGATTGAGTTGGTTCTTGAAAACCATGTTCAGGAAGATGAGATTAATTTGAAAAAAAATGACCTTATTTCTTTTCTCAGGAAGAGGTTAAAGAATGATTTGATTCATATTTCAACCGTAATACAAAAAGATATTTCAGAATCAAAGCCCTATACACCGATGGAGAAGTTTAATAAAATGGCTGATAAGAACTCCGCACTTAGGAAGTTGAAAAATCAGCTTAATCTCGAAATTGATTTTTAAGTTTTACATAAACCTGTTTGTTTTATGCTTAAAGGATTTGCCAGATTAATATTATGGTTGAGTGGCTGGAAAATCAAAGGGAGACCTCCTGAAGGGATTGCTAAGTGGATACTTATTATGGCTCCACATACAAGTAATTGGGATTTTGTTGTTGGACGTCTTATTTTTATTGTTTATGGCATAAGCCCCAAGGTGTTAATGAAAAAGGAAATATTTAAACCAGTGCTGGCCCCCATTTTAAAATGGTTAGGTGGAATTCCGGTTGACCGTGGCAGGAGTAGCAATTTGGTAAGTAATTTGGCTGGGCTTTTTGAGAAATCCGAATCCCTCTATCTTGTTATTACCCCGGAAGGAACACGGAAATATAGTCCGAATTGGAAGAAAGGCTTTTACTATATTGCCATCGAGGCCAATGTTCCGATCATCCTGGGATACATTGATTATAAATCCAGGGAAGGAGGGATAGCTGAAGTGTTCTATCCGTCTGGCGATTTTGATAAGGATATTGAAGAGATACAAACATTTTACAGGAGTGTTCACGCAAAATATCCTGAGAAGTATAGTCTTAGCGCGCAGGATTAACAGTACAATAATTTATTAATTATAGAAAATTAACATATGAAGATTGCTTTAATAACCGGTATTACAGGGCAGGATGGTGCCTATCTCGCAGAATTTCTTCTGAAAAAGGGTTATATCGTCCATGGGATAAAGCGCAGGAGCTCACTGTTTAATACACAGCGTATTGATCATCTGTATCAGGATCCGCACCTTGAGGATAAAAATTTTACTTTGCATTATGGTGATTTAACCGACTCTACCAATCTTATCCGAATAATTCAGGAAGTTCAGCCTGATGAGATATATAACCTGGCTGCCCAGTCGCATGTGCAGGTTAGCTTTGAAACGGCCGAATATACAGCCAATGCTGATGCCGTTGGTACGTTACGATTGTTAGAAGCAATCCGTCTGTTAAACATGGAGAAAAAGACAAGGTTTTATCAGGCTTCTACTTCGGAATTGTATGGAAAGGCTATGGAAGTTCCCCAAACCGAGAAAACCCCTTTTTATCCGAGGAGCCCTTATGGGGTTGCAAAACTGTATGCGTACTGGATCACGGTCAATTACAGGGAGGCATACAATATTTTTGCCTGTAATGGTATTTTGTTTAACCATGAGTCGCCAGTCAGGGGAGAAACATTTGTTACCCGCAAAATAACAAGGGCTGTTTCAAAAATAGGCCTTGGCCTGCAGGATAAGTTCTATCTTGGAAATCTTTCAGCAAAACGCGATTGGGGACATGCCAGGGATTATGTCGAAGCTATGTACCTTATTCTGCAGCAGGATGAATCTGATGATTTTGTGATTGCAACCGGGGTTGCAACGGAAGTCAGAGAATTTGTCAGGATGGCTTTTTATGAGATAGGGATTGAAATTGAATTTTCCGGGACCGGGATTGAAGAAAAAGCCCTGGTTAAAAATTGTAATAATGAAGGGTACATACTTCCTGCCGGTAAGGTAGTGTTGGAAGTGGACCCGCATTATTTCCGCCCCACTGAAGTGGATGAATTGGTGGGTGATGCCTCCAAGGCACGTAAAGAGCTCGGATGGGAACCTTCATTTGGTGTTAAAGAGCTGGTTAAAGATATGATGGAGTCTGATATCAGGTTGACGAAGAAAGAAAAGTTTTTACGTGAGAATGGTTATTAATGACTGACGACGAATGTCGCGAGAGTTGAAGTAATAGTAATAAAAAGCATGAACAAAAACAGCAAAATTTATATAGCTGGACACAAAGGGTTGGTTGGCTCTGCTATAGTAAGAAATCTGGAAAAGCTGGGTTTTATTAACTTGTTATTAAAAGAGCTCTCCGAACTTGATTTATTAGACCAGCAGGCAACGGCTGCTTTTTTTAAACAAGAAAAACCGGAATACGTATTTGATGCGGCTGCACGAGTAGGTGGTATTGTTGCAAATAATAAATACCGTGCTCAGTTTATTTATGAAAACCTGATGATACAGAACAATATTATTCATCAGAGTTATGTGTATGGTGTAAAAAAATTGGTTTTTTTAGGTAGTAGCTGCATTTATCCCAAATTCGCCCCTCAACCAATGAAAGAGGAACACCTGTTAACCGGCCCCCTGGAATATACAAATGAGCCCTATTCTGTTGCCAAGATTGCCGGGATTAAAATGTGTGATGCCTATTATGACCAGTATGGATGTAATTTTATTTCGGTGATGCCAACCAATCTTTACGGCCCAAACGACAATTATGACCTGGAGAAGTCACATGTTCTTCCGGCTTTGATCAGGAAGATGCATCTTGGGAAATGTTTGGAAAACAATGATATTGATGCGATTCGAAAAGACTTAGCCATGAGACCGGTCGAAGGGGTTGATGGAAATTCGGACACTGAAACAATTGTTGATGTGTTAGAAAAATACGGAATTCGAAAACAGCCCTCACCTAACCGTCAACGGAGCGAAGCGACCTCCGCCTCAGGAGGATCGTCAACAGTCAATATAACTCTATGGGGCACAGGAAGCCCAAAGCGAGAGTTTCTATATGTTGACGATCTGGCAGATGCTGTTGTGTTTTTGATGATGAATATAAATGCACCTGACCTCCATAATTCCTCTTCTTCTGCCAGCCATATCAACATTGGCTGTGGGGAGGACCTTTCTATAAAGGAGCTCGCATACCTGATCAAAAAGATCGTTGGCTTTAATGGAGAACTTAAGTTCGATGTAACAAAACCAGACGGAACACCAAGGAAACTATTGGATGTAACGAAACTATCAGACCTGGGATGGAATCCGAACATCACTCTTGCAGAGGGGGTTGCTGCTGTGTATAGGGCGTATACACAACCCACGACTTAAGTCGTGGGCTATGTCGTGGGCTATGTCGTGGGTTGTGTTAATAATAAACTACTTCAATGCCGGGGTGAGACTTCTTAAATTTATTGACTTTTTTCTCATTTAAACTAGTATTGTAACATTTAACCAACTCCAGGCTAATCAATTCATCAAGATATTTTAGGTTGTTTACTTTCGTATTAAAAAATTCAACCTGTTTCAAATTTTTGAGGCTGGTCAAAAATTTAAGTTTTTTGACAGGAGTGCCGGAAACATTGAGTAATTCGAGATTGGAAAGGTTTTGAATGGATTCAAAATTTGATATTTGCGTGTTTGATATATCGAGATATTTGAGCCTTTCCAATCCGGTAACAGGTTCAATGTTTACAATAGGACTGTCGGAGCAGGTCAATTCTTCAAGGAAATGGTGTTTTCGTAAAGGATCAAGGTTCTTAATGGGCATATTACTACAATGTAACTTTCTAAGTTTTATCATAATAGCAAGAGGCTCGAGATTCAGAATATTATTGTTTTCCCTGACAGATATTTCTTCAGTGTCAGCTATTTGTTGAAGTTGTTCTTTTGTTGGGGTTTTTGATAAATCAAACATGTTGTTGAAAAGAAGAGTCCATGCTTCGGGAAGCTGCTCCCACCAACCTTGGAGGATATCTGTTTGAAAAATAATTAGACAATGCTCATTTAATTCTTTAAATGCGATAACTTCCGGTTGGCTAATATTGGAATAATCGCAATAAAT
>JAUXII010000237.1 GCA_030621075.1 Lentimicrobiaceae bacterium | reverse complement strand
ATCATTGCAATAACTGATACTACGATTTTTAAGTTTTTCATTTTGTTAGATTTTATGTTTATTTTTTAATGCTATAATGCTGTAATGCTATAATGCTATAATGATGTTATTGTAGCATTATAGCATTACAGCATTATTCTTTGAAATATATATTTGATTTGTTTAACAGAACAAGCATAATTGTCAGAGTTCCTAAAAAGCTTGTAAACATATTCAGTGATACCAGGGCACCAAGTTGCCGGTTTGGTGGAAACACTGAAAACAGTAGTACCAGGAAGCCGGCAATGACCACAATCGCATTAAAGCTGATCGCCCTGCCTGAATGAGCCATGGTTTTTTGGGCAGTTAGTTGCTTATTCCCTGTCTTTATCGCGTTCATTCTATATTGCTCAATGAAATGTACTGCGTAATCAATTCCGATACCTATGGCGATACTTGAAAGCAATGCTGTTGTAGTACTTAATGGAATATCCAAAAATCCCATAATCCCGAAACTGATGAGGGCTGTAACAACAATAGGTATAGCCCCGATTAATCCAATTTTGAAGTTTTTGAACATAATTCCCAATAGAATAATTACAATAATCAACGACAGGATCAGGCTCATTATCTGCCCTTCGAGGATCAGGTCGGTAAAAACCAGCCCCTTGTAACCACTGCCTGCATAGTTGATTGTAATACCTTTTTCATTAAAATCATCCTCAAAGCTGTTTATTACCGCCAATGCTGAATTAATAGCTTTGGAATTATCACTTTTAAGCTGGAAATTCACGTTCAGTTTTGAGTAGTCATAGTCAACAACTTTATTCAGATTTTCCGGATCGCCCGACATTTCGTAAAGCAACAGGTATTGAGCAACCATATCTTTACTATCGGGAATGGTGTTAAACGCTTCGTTGTCGGCATTCATCACTTTATTCATCCGGTTTACATAATCAGTAAGTGAAAATGAATTCCCAACAACATCCAGGTCATCTACAACTGTTTTTTGCATTTTATCGACCAACTTCAACACTTCAGGCTCTTTGAAAACATCTTTGTTTTCTTCCCCGGCATCCAAAACAAGATTGAGAGTGGTTGTCCCTCCAAAATGTTCGTTGATAAACTTATCTGTCAAAACTATTTCACTATCCCTTTCAAATTTATCGAGGAAACTTGAATTGATCCATATCTTCTGCATGCCTACGATTGAAAAAACTATGATTACAGCAGTAGCAATGATGGAAACACTTTTCCGTTTCACAATCCAGGAAGCAAATTTATCAGCAAAGCCAGGCTTATCATTTGTTTGCTTTGTTTTTACCTTTTTAACCTTTGGCAGGCCGAAAATCATAATTACGGCCGGTATTAGGGTCAGAGAAAACAACATGGCCGCTAATACTCCAAAGGCGGTAAAAATCCCGAAGTATTTAATAGGATAAACCTGCGATGTGAGTAAGGAGATAAAACCGACCGCAGTTGTTATGGAGGTCATTACCACCGGGCTCCACATGTTTTTTATCATATCGTTAACAGCTTCCTTTTTCCCGGCATCAGGGTTTTCGCGTTGAAACAACTGCAAATGGCTATACAAATGAATACCGTCGGCAACCCCTATGGCAATAAGCATGACCGGGATCATAGTGGAAACGGCATATATCGGGATGTTAACCAGAGCCATCAGGCCAAAAGCCCACACTACACTGAAAAATACAACCAGCATTGTGAGTATGGTGCTTTTTATACTTCGGAGCATAATAAATAAGACAATGGTTATGACAAGAAGCACAATGGGTACCATCTTTTTCATGTCGGCAGGGCCAAGAAGGGCCATTGTGCCTTCCACAATAGGCCGGCCGGCCACATGTATCTTAATATCATCGGTTTGGAATGAAGCTACCAGTTCAAGTATTTCCTCATAAAATTCCTGCGTAAAAACATCATCTTTAATTTCTGCAATTACCACAGTTACTGTTTCGTCAAATGAAACTAAACGACCAAAAGTCATTTCGTTATTTTCAACATTGTGCTTTAGTTTATTTAATTTTTCTTCAGACTTAGGTACACGTTTATAAAAAGCTTTCACGTCCATACCATCTTCAGTACCAATAATGTTATCGGCAGTATATAATGATGTAACATCTGCTTTTTCAATCTGCGGCATCTTTTGTAACCTTCTGGTTAACTGTTTTAAGGTATCCAGGGTTGCCGTATTAAATATGCCGGTTTGATTTTCGACGGCCACAATAATTCCATCGTTTATCCCAAACCACTCTTCGGCCTGATCGCTATAAACAAAAGCCGGATGGTCTTGTGGCATATACTTATCAAGGTCTGTTTCCATCCTGGAGTTATCCTTCATTACCATAAAAAACATAGCGCTGATCAAGATTGTAACAACCAGCGTTATCCAGGGCAGATTTAAAAGTTTCTTTAATAAGTTTTCCATCTTTATCTATGTTAATTAATATTACCTAACTTCATTTCTCTAAAAAAAAAGGGTATCTCAAAAGTCAATCTTTTTAGGTTCTCACAGATACCCCAGATTTTCACAGATGGCATAAGAGCCTAATATTGCGATAATTAGAATAACAACAAATCTGTGTGCATCAGTGAAATCTGTGAGAATATTACGTTTGAGACAGTCCCTTCTTCGTAATGTATCGATGCTAATTGGTGTTGAATTTATTTTCCTAAAATTTTACTTAATACATCTATCAGTTTATTACCTTCTGTTCTTAAATTAAAATTGTGATTGTTCATATCCCATTTTTTTACAAGCAGCCTTAATGAACCCATTGCCAATAAAGCAAGGCTTTTTTCATCAATATCTCCCCTTATATTCTTCGCTGATTGCCCTTTCGAAATAATATTTTCCAGGGTTTGTCCATGCAGAGATAAAATTTCAACTATTTTTATCTTTAAGACTTCTTCATTCTTAAAAATTTCTTCCGAAAATATTACTGAAACCATTGATGGGGTTTCTGAAAACAGTTCAAGCATCTTTGAAAACATGAACCTGATCTTTTCTTTTGCTGGAGATTCAAGGGTTTCCATTATTTCAGAAAGCATAATCGCCATCTCTTTAAAATTATTCAGCATGCTTAGCAGGATTTCTGTTTTGCTTTCAAAATGCCTGTATATCCCCGGCTCAGATATACCAATAGCCTTTGAAAGATTTTTTATAGTCAGCCC
>JAUXII010000298.1 GCA_030621075.1 Lentimicrobiaceae bacterium | reverse complement strand
CCCATCCAGCTCATATTTCAATCCCAGGTTAACTGCCCAGAAGAAAAGTGTCCTTTTTATGCCTTTTAACTTCATTCCTTTTGCAATGATCTTATCATACACCTTTTCAAGTAACCTTGGAACGGTACAAAAAATTTCAGGTTTAAGCTCCCTGATATTTTCAGCAATCGTCCCCATATTTTCAGCATAATAAATAGAAACGCCCAAATAATGGTAAGTATATATATCTATACGTTCGAAAACATGACATAATGGTAAATAACTAAGGGCCTTGCATGTATCATCAAGCGGGAAGATGGGTGCTACAGCTAAGAAATTACTTACCATATTAGTATGAGATAACATTACCCCTTTTGGATTACCTGTTGTTCCGGAGGTATATATCAGCGTGGCAATTTCGTCAGGTTGGATTGAAGCTTTGGTCGAAGTTAGTTTATAAGGAACAGGGTTATTTTTACCCAATTCGAGCAGTTCGCTCAATGGGCTGATATTTTCCATCGGAGTGAATGAATAAATTCCTTTCACAGATGGAACATCCGGAAGAATAGGCTCAATTTTACGGAACAATTCCTTTCCTGCAACGAAAACATATTTTACCTCTGCATGATTAAGGATATATTTATAATCACCCTCGCTGATGGTTGGATAAATTGGCACATGCACTGCTCCGATCTGCAGCGCTCCCATATCGATAAAATTCCATTCAGGCCTGTTATTGCTAATGGTTGCAATTTTATCACCTTTTTTTACACCAAGTGCCAGCAGCCCATAACTTACATTATCAGCAATCTCAATATACTGATCGATACTGTATTTAATCCAACTCCCATTTTCTTTGCCGGCGAGAACATCATCTTTTGGAATAAATTTTTTCTTGTAATGTGGTAAGAGGTCAAAAACTCTGCTAATTTCCATAACATTATTTTATATTTTACAATATTAAAAAATTATAGTGACACCGGGTTTAAATAACTTCAAGAGCTATTTCAATCATCTCATTAAACGATTGCTCCCGTTCTTCGGTAGTGGCATGCTCAGCAGTGGATAAGTTATCACTAACTGTTAATATCGATAAGGCTTCCACGTTGTACCTGGCGGCTAATGTATATAATGCTGTTGTTTCCATTTCTACAGCAAGAATTCCATAATTGCGCCATATTTTATATGGATCTTCAACTTCATTGTCGGAATAAAACAGATCTGATGAGAGCACATTGCCTATATCAACCTTAATGTTTTGTAACCGGGCATATTCATATGCATCTTTTAATAAGTTGAATGCGGCAGTGGGTGCAAAATCACAGTTATTGAACTTCTGCTTATTGAAGTTTGAGTCGGTAGAGGCCGACATAGCCAATATGATATCTTTTAATCCGATGTTCTTCTGTATTGTTCCACACGAACCCACTCTGATCAAAGTTTTTGTATGATAATCATTTATCAATTCATAAATATATATTGCACAGGATGGAATTCCCATGCCAGTACCCTGAACAGATACCGGTTTACCTTTGTATGTCCCGGTGTATCCCAGCATATTTCGCACTTCATTGTAACAGGTCACATTTTCTAGGTACTTTTCAGCAATAAATTTTGCTCTCAAAGGATCGCCGGGTAATAATACGTTGGGAGCTATTTCTCCCTGTTCAGCATTTAAATGTAAACTCATAACTTATTTTTTTGATTTAATCCATTCCCTGGCATTAACAAAAGCCTCTATCCAGGGCGTAACTTCATCTATATTTCTATCATCCTGATAATAAGCCCATTGCCATGGGAATATTGCTCTTTCAAGATGGGGCATCATGGCCAGGTGGCGGCCATCAGATGAACATATTGCAGCTGCGGCATAAGATGACCCATTTGGATTACCCGGGTATTCCTTATAGGCATATTTAACAGGGATATGATACCCGTTTTCAGCTTCAGGCAAATCAAATTTACCTTCTCCATGCGCAACCCAAATACCTAATCGCGAGCCAGCCAGGGTATGCATCATTATTGATTTGTTCTCCTGAATATCAACATTAATAAATGAAGACTCAAATTTACCGGAGTCATTATGCAACATCCTGGTTCTTTTTTGATGGCCG
Organism: Lentimicrobiaceae bacterium; assembly: GCA_030621075.1. Next base: position 447 of record JAUXII010000298.1, on the reverse strand, counting down.
TTACCAATCAGGCCTAACTCAATCATAAGCTGGCAGCCATTGCAAATTCCAAGACTTAATGTATCGTTTCTTTTATAGAAATTATCAAGTGTGATTTTTGCTTTTTCATTGAACAAAAACGCACCCGCCCATCCTTTTGCTGAGCCAAGTACATCGGAGTTTGAAAAGCCACCAACAAAAACAATGAAATGGATATCCTTTAGGGTTTCCCGACCTGAAATAAGATCTGTCATGTGCACATCTTTCACATCAAACCCTGCAAGGTGTAATGAATAAGCCATTTCTCTATCGCCATTAACACCTTTTTCTCTGATAATCGCAGCTTTTACCCCTGTTTTTGTCCGGCGGCTAAGCTCAAAGCCGTATTGGCTGGCTTTTCCGGTAAATCCTTTTGGAAAACTGAACCATAAAGGTTGTTCCTTATAATTTTTATAGCGGTTCAATGCA
>JAUXII010000006.1 GCA_030621075.1 Lentimicrobiaceae bacterium | reverse complement strand
TTTATTCATTAATTAAACAATTAACTATGTCATTATTATCAATTTTATTGCAGGCCGCACATGATTTGACCCCTTTTGCGAAATTGGGCGCAGGATTTGGTGCCGGTGTTGCAGCTATCGCTGCCGGGTTGGGTATCGGGCAGATAGGCCGGGCTGCTGTGGAATCTATTGCACGTCAACCGGAAGCTGCCGCTGATATTCGTGCCAACCTGATTGTTGCTGCTGCTTTGATTGAAGGTGTAGCCTTCTTTGCAATTGTTGTTTGTTTGCTGATAGTATTAATTTAGCGGCAAACAAAAACAGACTTCACCACCCGGCGGTAGGCCGGGCGGTAAAGTCTTTTAAATCAACAAATATCATTAATTTAATTTAACAAAAGATGGAACTTGTAAGCCCCGGAATAGGCCTGATTTTTTGGATGACCTTATCCTTTGCTATCTTATTATGGATACTTGCTAAGTTTGCCTGGAAACCAATCCTAAAAGCTTTAAAAGACAGGGAAAATACAATTGAACATTCATTGCTGGCTGCTGTTCAGGTTGATGAAAAAATGAAAGCCCTGGAATCTGAATACGAAGAATTGCTCAGCGAGGCAAAAGATGAACGGGATGAAATCCTGCATGAGGCAAGAACAATTAAAAATTCTATCATTGAGGAGGCCGGAAAGAAGGCCAGTGAAGAAGCTGATAGGATTCTGGAGTCGGCAAAAGAAAGTATTCATAATGAAAAGAAGGCTGTAATGGCCGACCTTAAGAATCAGCTGGCTCAGTTGTCAATTGAGGTTGCTGAGAAATTATTGAGGGAGGAATTATCGAATACAGAAAATCAAAAAGAGCTGGTTAAAAAGTTAATTAACGAAGCCAGGTTGAATTAATAATTCATACGAAAAAATTAATTGATGAGAGAAACCCGGATTGCCCGACGATATGCAAAGGCACTGTTTGATTTTGCCGAGGAGCAGAATATCCTTGACAGGGTGATGGATGACATGTCGCTTGTTTTGCAAACCTGCAAAACAAGCCGGGATTTTACATTAATACTTTTTAGCCCGATGGTTAAATTTGATAAAAAGCTATTGATTGTTAGTAAGGTCTTTGAAAAGCACCTGCACAAGGCGACTTTTTCATACCTGCAGATTATTATTCGTAAAAAAAGAGAAAGATATATTCCTGATATTGCCAAATATTATATCCGGGAATATAAACACTATAAAGAGATTTCAACAGTTGAATTAAAAACTGCCTATGTTGCAGATGATGAGATAAAACAACAAATATTATTGCTGTTAAAGAGGTTTACTGATGATGAAATAGAGCTTATCGAAAAAGTTGATAAGGAGCTGATTGGTGGGTTTGTCCTCAATTTTGATGATAAGCAGTTCGATTCCAGTATTTTAAAGCAATTACAGCAACTAAAGCGCAATTTTGATATAACTGTTTATAGAAAAGAAATTTAACAATATTATTTTAAATACTTAAAAAATGGCAGGAATAAAACCCGCAGAAGTATCTGCTATCTTGCGCCAGCAGTTAGCCGGGGCAATAGAAGAGACTGAGCTCGAAGAGATTGGTACTGTTCTTGAGGTGGGTGATGGTATTGCCCGAATTTATGGCCTATCGAACGTTTTATCCGGTGAATTGATTGAATTTGAGAAGAATGGCCTGAAAGGTATCGTCATGAACCTGGAAGAGGATAATGTTGGAGCGGTCTTATTAGGAGAGTCACATGAAATTAAGGAGGGGGATGTGGTAAAAAGAACCCGGCACATAGCATCACTTCAGGTTGGTGAGGGTATGCTTGGTCGTGTGATCAACACCCTGGGTGAACCAATTGACGGGAAAGGTGAAATTACTGGTGAACGGTTTGAAATGCCTCTTGAAAGAAAAGCTCCGGGAGTTATTTTCCGTCAACCGGTAAATCAACCGTTACAAACCGGTATTAAAGCTATTGATGCAATGATCCCCATTGGCCGTGGTCAACGGGAGCTTATCATTGGTGACAGGCAAACAGGGAAAACGGCCATTGCTATTGATACAATAATAAACCAGCGTGAGAATTATGAAAAGGGTAAACCGGTTTTTTGTATTTATGTAGCTATAGGACAAAAAGGTTCTACTATTGCTCAGATTGCAAAGACATTGGAAGATAATGGAGCAATGCCATATACTGTTGTGGTCACTGCTACTGCCTCCGAACCGGCCGCCATGCAGTTTTATGCTCCGTTTGCAGGCGCTTCCATTGGTGAATATTTCAGGGATACCGGCCGGCCGGCTTTGATCATTTTCGATGACCTTTCAAAACAGGCCGTTGCTTATCGTGAAGTTTCGTTGCTGTTGCGCCGTCCGCCTGGCCGGGAAGCTTATCCGGGAGATGTTTTCTATTTGCATTCACGCTTATTGGAACGTGCTGCCAGAATCATCACCTCTGATGTAGTTGCAGCTCAGATGAATGACCTGCCTGAATCTATTCGTCCTATGGTTAAAGGGGGTGGATCTCTTACCGCATTGCCAATTATTGAAACACAAGCCGGTGATGTTTCGGCCTATATCCCAACCAATGTTATTTCAATTACTGATGGGCAGATATTCCTGGAGACAACCCTTTTTAACGCTGGTATTCGTCCGGCTATTAATGTAGGTATTTCTGTTTCGAGGGTAGGTGGTAATGCGCAGATCAAATCGATGAAGAAAGTGGCAGGAACCCTTAAGCTCGATCAGGCTCAATACCGGGAGCTTGAAGCGTTTTCTAAATTCGGATCTGATCTTGATGCTACAACAAAAGCAGTACTTGATAAAGGTGCACGTAATGTTGAGATGCTTAAACAACCCCAATATTCACCGGTGAAAGTGGAAGATCAAATCGCTATTATTTATTGTGGCACCAAAGGGCTTTTTAAAAATGTCCCTGTTAAACAGATCAGCAAGTTTGAAGAGGAATATATCCATCTTTTGCAAATGCGCCACCAGGAGGTACTTACCTCTCTTCGTGAAGGAAAACTAACTGACAGTGCCATAAAGGTTATGGAAGAGACAGCAAATGATCTTGCGCGAAAATTTATTCGAAAGAGTAAAAAAAATATAGATGGCTAATTTAAAAGAAGTCAGAACAAGAATTGCATCTGTTAAATCCACACAACAGATCACCAGCGCCATGAAAATGGTTGCCGCATCTAAATTACGGAAAGCGCAGAATGCCATTTTACAGCTTCGCCCTTATGTGAATAAGCTTCAGGAGATACTCCAAAGTATTAGTGCCGGCCTTGAAAGCTCTGATGAAAATATTTATTTACGTCGAAATGAAGTTAACAATGTTTTATTTGTTGTTCTTACTTCTAACAGAGGATTATGTGGTGCTTTTAACTCCAATGTTATCAAAGTTACCACGAGGTATATTGAAGAGAATTATGCTTCTTACCTGAAAGCAGGCCGGTTAAACCTGATCACTATTGGTAAACATGCTTCTGAGTACTTCGAAAAAAACAATTATCAGGTTGTTGAAAAATTTGATACTATTTATGATTCTCTGACATTTGATAATGTTGTTCCTATAGCAGAAAAAATAATGAATGAATATGCAGAGGGGAAATATGATCATATTGAAATCATCTATAATCAATTTAAAAATGCTGCTGTACAGCGACTCTTGATTGAACAATATTTGCCGGTAAAATCGGATGTCGATTTGGAATTTGGAGAGGTATCCATCGACTATATTTTTGAGCCTTCGAAGGAAGAGATTGTTAATGAACTGATCCCGAAATCCTTGAAACTACAGTTTTTCAAAGCATTATTAGACTCTTATGCGTCAGAGCAAGGCGCACGAATGACTGCCATGCATCTTGCCACAGATAATGCTACGGAACTTCTTAAAGAATTAAAGGTGTCGTATAACAAAGCGCGACAGGCATCTATCACAAATGAGATTCTGGAGATCGTAAGTGGTGCTGAAGCATTGAAAGGGTAAATAAAAAAAACGTCATGATAGGAAAAAAAATTGAAGAAGCAATTTTAAAACAGATTCAGATTGAAGAGCAATCTTCACGTATTTATATGGCGATGGCTTCGTGGTGTGAAGTAAATGGATTTCCGGGTGCCGCAAAATTTTTATTCACACATTCCGATGAGGAAAGAATGCACATGATCAAATTTATTAAATATCTTAACGATAAGGGAGGATATGCTCGATTAAAAGATCTTGATGCGCCGGAGTATAAATTTAAATCGCTTTTGGATGTTTTCGAACAGATTTTGAAGCATGAAGAGTTTGTTACGGCATCAATTAATAAACTCTTTGAAATAGCATTCGGTGAAAAGGATTTTACCACCAGCCAGTTTCTCCAATGGTACATTGAAGAGCAGATTGAAGAAGAAAGTATGTTTAAGGGGATACTTGATAAGTTTAGATTGGTTGGAAATCAAACCGGTGGGCTGTTTCATCTCGATAAAGAGTTAGAGGCCATGGCAGCAGCAAGTTCATATAATAGTGGAGTTGCTGAATAATTAATTTTTTTGGCTTATTATCACAATCTTTTGCGGGTTTCAATTCTCTCAACTAATTTGTTATACCATTGCTCCCCAAATTTTCTAATAAGGGGTTCTTTCAGGAACTGGTATAAATAAACATCTTCCTTTTTGCCTTTTGTTAATGCTTTTTCACAGATATCCCAGCGGTGGTAATTTATTCCCTCATAACTTTCATTTTTTGTTATCCTTATGGGATATAGATGGCATGAAACAGGCTTATGAAAATGGATTGCCCCTTTTTCAAATGCTTCTTCAATGGCACATCTTGCGGTGTTATCGTTCATCACTACAAACACACAGGCTTTATCATTAATCAATGGAGTGACCCAATCACCCTGTTCATCAAAATCGACAACACCGTTTTTTTCTATCACGGCGACCCCTTTAGGGTCCATAAAAGGTTTGATATGGGCCATGTGATCTTCAAGAAGCGAAATTTCCTCCATTTCCAGAGGAGCTCCGGCATCACCTTCAATACAGCATGCTCCATGGCATCTGTGAAGATCACACATAAATTTTACATGTGCCAAATCATCTGAAATAAGGGTGTTGTCAATTACGATCATGCATCAAATTTAGTTCAGTTTATCATGCAAATATTCAATGGCTTTTGTGATCACGAGGTTATGATCAAAAGCTAATTGAGGCAATGAAGGGAGTGGGAACCAACCGACATTTCTGGCATCATCTCCTGCCACAGCATGTGCAGCTGTTTCGGCAAACCCATAAAAAACCACTGAAACGGTTCTTCCCCGTGGGTCCCTGTTTAAGTCGCCAAATGTACGAAATTGTTCAAGGTAAATATTGGCCAGGCCTGTCTCTTCCAGTAGCTCGCGTTGAATCGCGTGATCCAATGTTTCATCCATATCCACAAAACCACCAGGCAGCGCCCATTGGCCCTCAAAAGGTGGTTGGTCGCGTTGTATCAGCAGCACCCTGAATTCATTGTGCTCTTTTTTGAAAATAATGGCATCAACTGTAAGTGCGGGCCTGGGGTATTTGTAAGTGTAGGGCATAGGTGTGTTTGTAACAAAGTGCCGACTAAGATACAATATTTTTTATTTGTTATTTGTTATTGGTTGTTTCTCATTTCTGATTTATAATTTTAAATTTTATTTCTCTTATTCTGATTCCCCTCAGCAGTTTCTATACTACGTGAATCAAGGGTTTTGAAATATTTCATTCATTTTTATCATTTATCATTGATTTATTCGAAATGAGAAATGAATATCAATGATAAATAACCAATAAGGGGTCGTGCATAAATTGGGTGTGCTATTGCGAGCCTTCCACAATAATTACGATTTCTCCTTTTATTTTTTCCCCCTTATAATACTCTTTTAATTCTGCCAGAGTTCCCCGTTGTGTTTCCTCAAAGATTTTTGTTAATTCTCTTGATATGGAGGCTTTTCGGTCGGCTCCGAAATATTCAATAAACTGTTCAATGGTTTTAAGCAGTCGATGAGGTGATTCGAAGAAAATTATTGTATAAGGGGAGGAAACTAACTCTTTAAGTTTTTTTTGTCTTCCTTTTTTATGAGGAAGAAAACCTTCAAATACAAACCGGTCAGAAGGAAGCCCGGAGTTTGTCAGAGCTGGCACAAAAGATGTTGCCCCGGGGAGAGATTCAACATCAATATTATTAATAATACATTCTCTTATTAAAAGAAAACCGGGGTCTGAAATACCGGGTGTTCCGGCATCTGTGACAAGTGCCATTGTTTCTCCATCCAGAAGCCGGGAGATTATCATCTCCTTACGTTTGTGCTCATTAAATTTATGGTGCGACAGCATTTTGGTTTTAATCGCATAATGGTTAAGAAGATAACCGGTTTTACGGGTATCCTCAGCTAAGATCACATCCACTTCTTTTAAAATCTCAATGGCCCGGAGGGTAATATCTTTTAAGTTTCCAATTGGTGTTGGAACAATGTACAGTTTTGACATTTACTTTTAGTGTTTTTGTAATGCTTTTACAAATTTAGTCAATAATGTAAACAGATCATCATATTCGGTAAAGGGAAGTCCTTCGGCTTTATCATCTATGGTGTGATACTCCGTGTACTCATCACCAAGGGTATAAATAAAAAATGAAGGGACTCCTTTTTCGTAGAAGTAGTAGTGATCGCTGTTTTTAGCTTCCGGCCTTTTTTTGATGTTTTTAAGGAGATGGTGGCCCTCATTGATCTTTGTAAGAATTGAAAATTCTTTTTCCAGCACCTTTCCGTTTACAACCATGATGCCATCGCTGCCAGAGCTAACCATGTCGAGGTTGACAAGAAAACGAATATTTTCGAGAGGGAAAAGTGGGTGACCGGTGTAATATTTTGATCCTTTTAACCCGGCTTCTTCAGCACTGAATGCCATGAAAACGATAGAATAGTATGGCTGATTTTCAGGCTGTGTGTAATAACGGGCCAAATCCATCAACATTGCCGTTCCACTGGCATTGTCGTGAGCACCAGGAAAAAAAATTTCGGATCCCATTCTTCCCAGGTGATCATAATGAGCCGTGAAAACGACAAAAGTATCAGGCTGAATTATCCCTTTAACATATCCGATTACATTTTGTGTTTGGTATTCTTTATAAAACTTGTTTTTTATTTTTAATTTGATTTGGTTGGCATCAACAGGCATTTTCTCTTTTAATATATCTATTGAAACATAATCATTTATTTGCGAACAACCGGAAACGTGCCACCACAGCTTATCATTTTTCAGTACAATGATCCCAGCCGATGGAAAAGGATTTTGTTTTTTAAGAAATCCGAGGCTGTCGTCTACTATTATGAATGATCCGGAAAGGTCAATTCCCTGTTTTAGGCTTTGTGGCAAGGGGTAGTCATTAAGGATATTTGGCAACCTGTAAACCGGGAAAACACCTTTTATTGGAGGTGAATTGCAGGCGATGATATAGTCAATCCCGGGAGCAAGCTTTGTGCCGTTGGTGCAAAGCACTAGTTTTTTTGGGAAAGTATTGATTGAAATATTAAATTTCTGATAGTAATTTTTTTGGAAGCTTTTCAGGTTATGTTTTTTATATTCTTTATGAATATACCTGGCAGCTTTTTTGTCCCCATTATGTACATAACCTCTCCCATGAAAAGCAGGGGAGGTAAGATCACTCACAGTTTTTCTCACATAATCAAGGTCCTGGGCAAGAAGATGACTGAACGGCAGGATTAATAAAAAAAAGAAAGCCGGTTTCTTCATAAATATTTTCTCTGTACGAAGTCTTGAAGTCTTTTAAAAGAATCCAGCTCTTCAATCATGTTATTTTGTTTTTTCAATTCTCCCAGGTATTCTATTGCGCCTTCAGAATTTTCGCAGCTATTCAAATCATCGATGGCTTTGGAATATGCATTCATATTGCCATGGAAGAGTTCGTTTATGAAAATAAACCTGTCATTGATACCGATGTATGCTTTTAAATCATTTATTGGTGTATGTTGAATTTTTGCTGCTATACTATCATCGTCAACCTCTTTTGATCCATTATCATGAACGGTATTATCCGGGGTTTTATATTTATCAACCACCATCATCTCGCCTTCGGAAAACAAGTCAAAGGGAGAAGACCGGGGACCCGGCATTTCTTTTATTGGTTCTGCTTCCGCCGGTTTTTCTGTTATTGTTTCTACCTCCAACACAATTTCATCAGGGGTCTGATGAATAGGTTCTGTCACATCTTCAGCTTCCGGGCTGATAGCCTGTGTTGTTGGTTTTTTGGTAAAACCAATATTAATATTTGTTTCGGAGGAGGGTAAAGTTTTTTGATTTTCCTTGTTTAGAAGATGGAAATTATCATAAAGTTTTCTGATGTTCTCCATGATCAGGTCAACCTCAATTTGCGGGATCTGGTCTTCGTACTTCCAAATAATAGCCTGTTCTTCGTTAATAGCGTCTAAGATCTGTTTAATGATTTCCTCCAGAAGTTTTTTGTTACCCATAACTATTTGTGATAATTTAAAATTGTATCCGATTTTTATTTTTGTGCCTATTTTTTGTACGTTTGTAAAACATTGATAAAGGTAAAAAGAATCCAGGATTCACACGCTATGTTTTTAGAAAAATCATCAAACGGCAACAAACGCACCGGTTGGATTGAAGTTATTTGCGGATCCATGTTTTCCGGCAAAACGGAAGAGCTGATCAGGCGTTTAAACAGGGCAAAGATAGCGCAACAACGAATTGAAATCTTTAAACCTGAGATTGATAAACGTTATGATGATGAAAAAATTATTTCACATGATGAGAATAGTATTAACTCAACGCCGGTTCAATCAGCGTCACAGATTTTATTCCTGGCCAATGAAGTAGACGTTGTGGGTATTGATGAGGCCCAGTTTTTTGATGACGAGCTTGCAAATGTTTGTAATCATTTGGCTGATCATGGAGTAAGGGTTATTGTGGCTGGCCTGGATATGGACTATTTGAGAAAACCTTTTGGCCCCATCCCTGCTTTGCTTGCCTCCGCTGAATATGTAACCAAGGTACATGCCATATGTATGCGTTGTGGTAACCTGGCTCAATATTCACACCGAACGGTTGAGGATGACAATCTTGTCCTTTTGGGTGAAAAGGATAATTACGAACCACTGTGTCGTTCTTGTTTTCTCGAGAAGAGTGGGGGAAAATAAAATTTACTATTTTTGCGCCCTGGTAACTCATTAAAAACATTACAAAAATGAATAGAATATTTAGTTTTGCATCAATTTTCGTATTAATTATGATTGTTTCAGCAAGTTCGTGTCAGGAAGGTAAACAAACCAAAGTATTGATATCAACAGATTATGGTGATATTACAGTTGTTTTATTTGATGAAACACCTTTACACCGTGATAATTTTGTTAAGCTTGTTAATGAAGGATGGTATGATGGTTCGATCTTTCATCGCGTAATAAGTAATTTCATGATCCAGGGAGGTGGCCATGCTGATGAACGACAAGATCCCGGATACACTGTTCCAGCCGAGTTTGTTGATATTTATCTTCACAAGAAGGGAGTATTGTCAGCAGCGAGGAAGCCTGATCAGGTCAATCCGAATAAAGAGTCTTCCGGTAGTCAGTTTTATATTGTTCAGGGGCAGGTTTTTACCGATGAACAGCTGGATAGTTTTGAGCAACGCTTTGGGAAAGATTTTCCTGAAGAGAGACGTGAAGTATACCGAACGTTGGGAGGCACGCCACATCTTGATGGTGATTATACTGTTTTTGGGGAAGTCATCTCCGGATTGGACGTGGTGGATAAAATTGCCGCTGTTCAAACTGCGAGAGGGGATAAACCCGTTCAGGATGTTAAAATGACAATGAAGATCGTAAAATAGCCTGCATGTAATTGACTGGATATGCACGAAAAGATTGAAAAATATAAAAAGGAGATCGATGATTTCGCTACTGAAATTGCTGAAGAGGTAGATCAGTTTAGAATTCGGTTTTTAAGCAAAAAGGGCCTGATACCATCTTTGTTTGCTGATTTTAAGAGTGTTCCACCTGAGCAAAGGCGTGAGATGGGCAGGATTTTGAATGAACTTAAAGGTTCGGCCCAGAAAAAGCTTAATGAACTTCGTGAATCCATTGAATCAAATAAAGTTAGTGAAGAGAAAGCCATTGATCTAACCCTTCCGACCGATTTTTCCTCTCTAGGCACACGCCATCCCATTTCTATTGTAGGGAACGAAATAATAGAGATTTTTTCACGTATTGGATTTACGGTTTCAGAAGGCCCGGAAATTGAGGATGACTGGCATAATTTTTCGGCTTTAAATTTTCCGGAAGAACATCCTGCAAGAGATATGCAGGATACCTTTTTCATTGAGAAAGATCCGGATGTTTCACTTCGCACCCATACATCATCGGTACAAATACGTATGATGGAAGAGGCAAAACCGCCCATGCGTACTCTTTTCCCCGGCAGGGTTTTTCGCAATGAAGCTATCTCAGCCAGGGCGCATTGTATTTTTCATCAGGTAGAAGGGTTGTATGTGGATAAGAATGTCTCTTTTGCCGATCTGAAGCAAACGCTTTTATATTTTGCTAAAGAGATGTTTGGCGAGGAGACCGGTATTCGGCTCAGGCCATCTTATTTTCCTTTTACCGAGCCTTCTGCCGAGATGGATATTTCATGCAATATTTGTGGGGGGAAAGGATGTAATATATGCAAATATACTGGCTGGGTTGAAATTCTGGGGTGTGGCATGGTCGACCCGAATGTTTTCGAAAACTGCGATATTGATAGCAAAAAGTACACCGGGTTTGCCTTTGGCATGGGTGTTGAACGTATTGCCATGCTTAAATACCAGGTAAATGATATCAGGTTATACTTTGAAAATGATGTCCGGTTCCTGAGGCAATTCCGATCAGCTTTATAGTAAAGAGAACCCTGGCGGAGTATTAAACAGACCTTATGCGAGGCTGTACCAAAAGTCTTTTTTTAGGTTCACACAGATTTCACAGATCTACACAGATTTATCAAAATTCTAATTACCTGTATATATGGCACTTGTGTTTTCTGTGAAAATCTGTGAAATCTGTGTGAACTTTTTTTTTGAA
>JAUXII010000096.1 GCA_030621075.1 Lentimicrobiaceae bacterium | reverse complement strand
GTGTTATACAGGAGGATGTTGCTGAACTGGTCGAATTAGAAGTCAGAACGAATTATTACTCAAATGGAAAGGTAAAAACGGTAGCTAGTTATAAAAATAATATTCCGGAAGGGATACGTAGAGAATATAATGAAGATGGGACAATTAAGACGGCTTATATTTTTAAAGAAGGAGTTATTATGGGAGAGGGTATAATGAACGAGAGAGGAGGAAAAGAAGGAGCCTGGAAAGAATATTATAACGATAAAATATTAAAAGCAGAAGGCAATTATGGAGACGGTAACCGAATAGGCGAATGGAAGTTTTATTATAGAAACGGAAAGATTGAACAAACAGGAAGTTATAATATGTTGGGAAGATATGATGGTGTCTGGTATTGGTATTTTCCCGATGAAGAGTTGCTTCGCGAGGAGAGCTATTTGAATGGTTTGTTAGATGGATATATAGTTGAGTATGACGAAGAAGGGAATATTATACTGGAAGGACAATATGTTGATGGATATGAGGATGGAAAATGGTTGTTTATTTCAGGAGATATAACAACTGAGGGTTATTACATTGATGGAATGAGAAACGGTAAATGGAAAATATATTACCCTGATGGATCGGTAAGCTTTGAAGGTGAATTCATTGATGACAATCCAAATGGAAGGCATGTATATTATTGGGATAACCATAAAGTGAAACAAGAAGGCAGATACATTATGGGAAGAAAAGAGGGAGATTGGGTTAAAAATAATTACGACGGAACCCCGTTTCTAATTATTTCATATAAAAATGGTATTGAAAAAAAATATGATGGTATTAAAATAAAGCCAGAAATATTAGAAGAAGATCAAGAGGGAGAATAATGCAATGAGACAAAACAGATACAACAGCTATTTACCCTTATTATTTGCATTGGTATTAATTACCGGTATATATATGGGTGTTAAAATTATTAGAACAGGACAGGGAACAAAAAACAGAATATTTACATTAAAACAACATCATGATAAGCTGAATAATGTTGTTTTGTTCATTGAACAAGATTATGTGGACTCAGTTTCTTCTGATGAATTGAAAGAAGTAGCCATTAAAGCTATGCTGAAAACCCTCGACCCCCATTCACACTACTTCAGCGCAGAAGAAATTAAATCAGAGAATGAAAGGTTAGCAGGCAATTTTGAAGGTATAGGAATAGAATTTCGGGTTATTGATGATACCATTGTTGTAATGCATGTTATTCCCGGCGGACCTTCAGAAAAAATTGGTTTGAGATCAGGTGACAGGATTGTGGGTATTGAAGATGAGCTTGTTGCCGGTGTTAACATATCAAACACGGATGTTGTAAAAAAGCTGAAGGGAGCGCGAAGAACAAAAGTTAAGGTTTCTGTTTTTCGATCAAAAGTGAAAAAAACAATTGATTTTATTATTACACGTAACATCATACCACTGTACAGTATTGATGTTTCCTATATGGTTGATGATAAAATAGGATATATTAAACTCAGTAAATTTTCTGCAACAACTCCTGATGAATTTGATGAAGCAATTGTTATACTTAAGAGCAAGGGTATGGAAAAACTTATCGTTGATCTCAGGGGAAATGCAGGTGGTTATCTTAAATCGGCGATTGATCTGGCTGATGAATTTCTTAAGAACGATGAATTGATTGTTTATACAGAAGGGATTAACAGGCCTCGTCAATATGCTTATGCAACTAAAAAAGGTAAGTTTGAAAAAGAAGAGGTGGTTTTTTTGATTGATGAAGGATCTGCTTCAGCCAGTGAAATTGTTGCCGGGGCTATACAGGATAATGACAGGGGGATGATTATTGGAAGAAGGTCTTTCGGAAAAGGGCTTGTACAGGAGCAGCTTGATCTTTTTGATGGTTCAGCTATAAGGCTAACCGTGGCAAGATATTACACACCAACCGGCAGATGTATACAAAAATCCTATGAAAACGGGGCCGAAGATTACCATGAAGAATATTACAGGCGTTTTGTAAATGGTGAAGTAGAACACGCCGATAGCATTAAATTTGCAGATTCATTAAAGTACATTACATCCGGAGGAAAAGTGGTTTATGGGGGAGGGGGTGTTATGCCTGATGTTTATGTTCCGCTAAGGTCAGGAAATGAATATGTATATTATAATAAATTGATAAATAATGGATTAGTATATCGTTTTGCTTTTCAATATACCGATCGACAAAGAAGCGATCTTGAAGAAAAGTATGCAGTTGTTGATGATTACATAGAAGGTTTTTCAATTGACGAGCACCTGTTTTTGGATTTTATACGCTTTGCAGAAGACGATGGCGTTGAGCCTGATAAACTTGGAATAAAAACTTCTGAAGAAAAAATCAAAACGCTTTTAAAAGCATTTATTGGCCGTAATATTCATAACGATAAAGCGTTTTATCCTATTTACAATGAAAGTGACAGTATATTTTTAAAGGCGTATCAGCTGCTTTCTTTTTAATGATTTGAACTAAAAAAACAGAATTGTACTAACTTTGCAAATTGAAAAAGGCATAATATTAATTTATTAAAAAGCAATAATTATGGCATTTGAATTACCACCATTACCTTATGAAATGGACGCTTTAGAGCCGTGTATTTCAAGAAAAACCATAGAATTTCATTATGGCAAGCATCATCAGGCCTATGTAAATAATTTGAACAAGCTTATCCCTGGCACAGAATTTGAAAAAGCAACCCTTGAAGAGATTATAAAAAAAGCAGATGGAGGTATTTTTAACAATGGCGCTCAGGTATGGAATCATACTTTTTATTGGAATTGCTTGATCCCCGGAGGAGGCGGAGTGCCGAAAGGAGTATTACTTGATGCTATCATCGGATCTTTTGGGTCTTTTGATAAATTTAAAGATGAGTTTTCTTCCGCGGCAGCTACCCTGTTTGGTTCAGGATGGGCCTGGCTGGTTAAGAACGCTGAAGGTAAATTGGAGATTGTAAAGGAAAGGAATGCTGGTAACCCATTACGAAATGGATTAATACCACTTTTGACCTGTGATGTATGGGAACATGCTTACTACCTTGATAAGCAGAATAAGCGCCCTGATTATATTTCTGACTTCTGGAATTTGGTTGACTGGGATGCTGTTGCATCAAGGCTATAGGGTTTTTATTCTACCGTAACGGACTTAGCCAGGTTTCTTGGTTGGTCAACATTACACCCACGTAGAATAGCCATATGGTACGATAAGAGCTGGAGAGGTATGGTTGCCAATAAAGGAACAAGAAATTCTTCTGTTTCCGGAATTTCAATATAATAATCCGCTAGTTCTTTAACGGCTTCATCACCTTTGGTAATGATAGCAATTATTTTACCTTTTCTGGCTTTTACTTCCATGATATTGGTAATCACTTTATCGTAAGTACCTTTATTCGTTGCAATAACAACTACAGGCATTTCCTCATCAATGAGAGCAATGGGGCCATGTTTCATTTCTGCGGCCGGGTATCCTTCTGCGTGGATGTAAGATATCTCTTTCAGCTTAAGTGCTCCCTCAAGGGCAACCGGAAAATTATATCCTCTTCCAAGGTAGAGGAAGTTGCGGGTGTTTTTATAATTTTCGGCAATTTTCCGGATATCATCATTTGATTTTAATACATGTTTAATTTTTTTTGGAATCTGGCTTAATTCATGTATATATTGAAAATATTTTGACTGGGTTATGGTTCCTTTTTTACGGCCAATTAGCAAAGCCATCATAGTGAGAATAGTAACCTGGGCAGTGAAAGCCTTGGTAGAAGCTACACCAATTTCCGGTCCTGCATGGGTATAGGATCCTGCATGTGAAGCACGGGATATTGATGAGCCGACTACGTTACATATACCGATTATTGTTGCTCCTTTTGATTTGGCAAGCTCAATTGCCGCCAGACTGTCGGCGGTTTCCCCTGATTGTGAAATAACAATAACTATGTCGTTTTCAGAAATAACGGGATTTCTGTAGCGAAACTCGGAAGCATATTCAACCTCAACCGGAATCCGGGCAAGATCTTCGAACAGATACTCTCCCACCAGCCCTGCATGCCAGGATGTTCCGCATGCAATAATGAGGATACGATCAGCTTTGGTCATTTTTTGAAGATAATCGCTTATTCCACCAAGAGAAATACTTCCCTTGCGTGGGTCGAGGCGTCCACGCATGCAGTTACTGACCGCATGTGGTTGCTCAAAAATCTCTTTAAGCATGAAATGATCATAACCCTTTTTTTCCAGGGCGCTAAGGCTCATTTCGAGTTTCTCGAAATAAGGGGTTTTATCTTTATTTTTGATCGTTTTTATTCTGAGGTCATGATTTTTTTTGATGATGGCAATTTCTTCATCATTCAGATAAACCACATTTTTGGTGTATTCAACTATTGGTGTCGGGTCGGAGGCAATATAATATTCTCCCATTTTTTTGCCGATAACGAGAGGGCTGCTTTTACGGGCCGCAATCAACGTATCCGGATTGGATCTGGAAAAAACCAAAATCGCATAAGCCCCGATAACCTGATTCAAGGCAGAGCGGACAGCCTCAAAAAGGTCTAAATTTTCATTTATCTTTATATCTTCAATTAGTTGAATCAAGACCTCGGTGTCGGTGTCGCTCCTGAATGAATAACCACGCCCGATCAATTCTTTTTTTAACGTAATGTAATTTTCTATTATTCCATTGTGAATAATGACCAGGTTGCCCGATTGGGAAGAGTGCGGATGTGCGTTAACATCATTTGGCTCACCATGGGTAGCCCACCGGGTATGAGCAATGCCGATCGTTCCCGCTGTTTTTTCCCCGGTAATTTTAGCATCGAGTTGTGATACTTTTCCCTGGGATTTATAAAGAAATAGTTCGTTTTCTTCTTCATTCATAATAGCCACCCCTGCACTGTCATATCCCCGGTATTCCAGTCTGTACAGGCCATTGATCAGAACCGGGTATGCTTGTTTGTTTCCAACATAACCAATAATTCCACACATAAGTTTATAAATTAAGGTGTGTATAAATTAGTTCCAGGGTTATTTGATTTGAGGGGTTTTCAAATCCATTCAAAACCACCCTGTTGGCTTTTAATGATGCTCCGGGAACCAAAAGATAAATTCCATTGTTTTGCTGGTCACCATTAAGGACTTTTTGTAAATATTGAGTAATTCGAAAACGATATCGTTCGTCGGTATAAACTCCATCAAAATAATAATCACCTTGAAATTGATCTGCAAGGAAACCAACGCTCCCATCGTCGTTTATTTTAAGCAACGAAAGAGATTCAGGAGGTAATAAAATGTTTTGTGGATCGTTATTGTGAAAAATTAATTGAGCCTCATTAAGAGCAATTTTTTCGTCTTTCACCCATTCCATTAGGTGTGGGAAAGTGATTTTTGTTT
>JAUXII010000069.1 GCA_030621075.1 Lentimicrobiaceae bacterium | reverse complement strand
AAATTAGACAACAACTTTGTAGGTTTCACAGTAGTTAAATTTAGTTTATTAACATAAAATTAGAGAAAAAAAGTATTCTATTAATCTTAAGTTTGCTCAATAATATTTTCCTGGATATTTATTGTATTCTCAAAGAACAGTCTGTTTTCGATAATTGTCAAAAAGAAGTGGTTGGCTTGATTAGAACCGATTTTATTTAAAGTTAAAATTTTTTTGAATAGTATAATTCATTTTCAGTAGTTGCATGAAATCATCAATTTGAATTTTTATCTAATCCGGATTATTAAGAAATTGCGAAATAATTAATATTTTTGACATATGAATGTTGGCTCATTAAATCACGTTTAGTGACATATAAAGGTACAAATTTTTTTGGGACAGATCAAGTATTATTCAATTCTCTGACATTTTAAATAGCTCAAAAGGCTTTTCTTTAATTTTTTTTATTTTTATTGTTGCATTATTTTTGACCAGTAACCGTTTTATGTTATTTACTGAATTTACATAAGAAAAATAATTTTGAATGTCCTAAAATCAGAGAAATAAGAAAATAGTTATTATTGTTATCTCTCCTGCACTGCCAGGTTGTCAGGTGAAATGGTCTGCACTAGATGATAACCCGGGTATTAAAAAAAAAGATCGTCTCTTAAATCGCTTTATTTGAGATCACTTTTTTAATACCAACTTTATGAGGCTATATTGGGGTTTTTTTCAGGTTCTCACAGATACCACAGATTTCCACAGATAATATAGAAAGCTTAAATACAGGTAATTGGTCTTAGAAAAAATCTGTGTATATCTGTGGTATCTGTGAGAAATAACTATTTCATAATATATAGCCCGGTATTAACCATTGCGATAATGTTAGAAAATTTTCCCGGTCCATTCTCTGTTGGTTTCGTGACAGGTTGGTCACTGTTAAGAGAGAAGAAGTTAAAAGAACCCAAAAACACCTTCCGGTGTGATGCCAAGAAATAGGTATAAAAATCATTGTACGCATGGTTTTCGACTGGAAAAATAATGCACTAAAAGCCATGGCAAATGTAAGTGACAGAACTATTTTACCAATTCTTGTAAGGGTTTTTCATTAACATTGCATTGTAAAAGCGGACATCACCGGTTACTTCCTCCCCCAACCAATCAGGTTTTGCAAAAGGATGATCCTCTGAAGGCAATTCGATTTCTGCAATTGTTAAGCCTTCATTATCACCGTAGAATTTATCTACTTCAAAATTCAACCCTGTTTGTTCCGGTACAATATAACGGATTTTGTCAATCACACCAGGCTCGCAAATTTTAAGCAATGTTTTTGCTTCCTCAACAGAAATTTCTTTTTCCCATTCAAACCGGCTTGCGCCTGACTTGCTTCCAATGCCCTTGATCGTTAAAAAACCTTTGTCACCTTTTATGCGGACACGTACTGTACGTTCCGGCACAGATGAAAGGTAACCCTGGGTTATCCGGGTTTCTTTAGTGACGAAATCTTTATAATCGCCTTTAACTAAAAATTTTCTTTCAATTTCTTGTGCCATGTTATATTTAGTTAGCTAATTTTTTATCAATCACTCCCACAACACGTTTCACAGCCTATAAATCAGGATGTTTTTTTACAATTTCAAGGAATTCTTCAAGCGTGTATTCTTTTTTTTCCAGCTTTTCCATGGAGTCAATAGATAGATTGAATCAATTTTTCGTGTCATTTCCTTATCAGAAAGCTCTTTGATCTTACTTTCATATTATCCAGGCAGTTTCCTAAAATCCTGAATTCGTACCTGGAAATTACTGCATCTACCATAATTCATTCTTTATTATTTGGTAATAATCCAATTTAGCCGTTGCATCATTTACAAGACAGATTATGTTTTCATCAACCACAATTCCTTCATATTTTAGTTCATCTAAATTAAATATTTTCAATACGTTTGCATCGTAGTCACACATAAACACCCTTTTTGACTGGTCACTTACAAACCACAAAAGCGAATTATCAGCATCAGTAAAAATGCCTGAATAGTCCGATGCAAAGTCCAGGTTATCCTTACTAATAATTCCCGATACTTCATTCCAGGTTATTAATAATCCAGGATTCATTTCATTAACGATGTAATACAGTTTATTGTTTGTATTGTAAGAGATGCCTTCCAACCCGTTATTATCTGAATTTGCCGGAATATCTAATCGAAAAGTCTCTAATTTAATCCCTGTATCATAATCAATAAATATAATTTCACGATCAGCTTCTTCAGCAACCACTATAAGGTTTTTATCAGGATTATAAGTAACACCTTCCAGATTCTTACCAGTATAATCCAACATCCTGATTATATTTCCCTGCATATCCATTTCATAAACATGGTTGGTGTGATCACTCACAGTTAATAGCGTTTTTTTATCAGGCCCGAATGATAATCCTGAAGGCTCGGGGACATCGATTGGAAAACTATCGATCAACTCCAGCTTCCCCACAGGAGCCTCAATCACCGGATCAGGTGTTTCTTCCTTCCGGCAAGCACCAGCAAAAAGCATAACAATTACGATGATTAAAACTCTGGCCATTGGGTTTCTTACTAAATCAGAAATCTATTTCTGCGTACCGTTTGCTGTTCCGGGTGTTGGAGCCGAAACTCCACCACCCGAGCCAGTACCGTAACTGATAGCATCATCAAAAATAACGCCATTTTACTTATTAGGGGTAAATTGTAGAAGGGATGTCATCCCTTTACTTTTCTTTGCTGTAATCAATCTCTTTCATAAAATCCCCCTCAGAATTCCAAAATTGCCATATGCCTGTACGGTCACCAAAAAAGTACTCTCCTTCATAATATTTTTGCCCGTTGTCGTGCCAAACAGTTCTTTTTCCATGACTCACTTCGTATTTAAATGTGCCTTCACTCCATTTTATCCCACTATCAAACCAGGCAACCCATTTTCCATACTTTTTTCCCTGTTTAACCGGTCCTTCAGCTCTTTTGCTTCTGTTCTCATAATAATGAATTTCCCATATTAATATTTTTTCTCCATCCTCCATGCGAAAAAAACGCATGATTTTAGGGAACCCATTATCAAAGCTCATGATTGAATATTCAGAAACCGGTAACAGGTTTCCTTCAATATCCCAAACCTGAAAATCTCCAACCGGCTTGCCATTTAATAATTCTACCTCATAATTTTTCTTGCCATTCTCGTACCAATAGATCCATGTTCCGTTATTAACACTATCATCGGGATAAACCCCTTCCATACGTTTTTTATGATTCTGATAGTAATAAACTTCCTGAACCAGCAAGCTGTCGCTGCCTTCTACCTTATAAATTTTTTCGTGTTTGGGGACCCCGTCAATGTAAGTATCCACCACTACTTTGACCAGGCAGCCGGAGCAGGCAATCATAATTAAAGGCAGGAAAAACCATATTATTTTTCTCATTTGTCTTGTTTTAAAAAATATTATACCCTTGAATATTTTCCATTTATTAATGTGAATCAAGGGTTAAAATAAGTTCTTATTTTACCACTAAGGTACACAAAGGATATCACAAAGTAACCCAAAGGAGTAAAGAATTACCTTCTAAATTGTAGTCTTTGCCCCTTGTTAGATTCATCAAATTTACCATTGTTATAAACGAGGTTTCCGTTAACAAATGTATGCGTAATTTTCGACCTGAATGTTTCTCCTTCAAAAGGCGACCATCCACATTTATATAAAATATTCGACTTATCAACAACCCATGCTGCATCTGTATCAACAACCGTCAGATCAGCCCAATACCCCTCTCTGAGAAATCCTCTTTTATCCACTTGAAAGCAGGTGGCCGGGTTATGGCACATTTTCTCAACAACTTGCTCAATGGATATTTTACCACTAAGGGCAAGGTCAAACATAGCAATTAAAGAATGCTGGACCAAGGGGCCGCCGGAAGGTGCTTTAAAGTACCTGTTTTGTTTCTCATCACCGGTATGAGGTGCATGATCGGTGGCAATAACGTCAATCTTGCCGTTTAACAAACCCTCCATTAATCCTTCTTTATCCTTGAGAGTCTTGATTGCAGGATTCCATTTGATGCATGTTCCCTTTTTCTTGTAATCCTCATCCGAAAACCATAAATGATGTACACAAACCTCGGCAGTTATTCTCTTTTTGTCTAATGATATTTTATTGTCAAACAGGTCCAGTTCACGAGCTGTTGAAAGGTGCAGAATATGCAGGCGTGTGTTGTGTTTTTGTGCCAGTTTAACGGCCAGAGAAGATGATTTATAACAAGCTTCTTCACTACGGATAACCGGATGCATTTCGATGGGAACATCCTCGCCATATTTCTCCCTGGCAAGGTGCAAATTTTTCCTGATCGTATCCTCATCTTCGCAATGTACAGCCACCAACAAGTTACTCTTTGAGAAGATATCATTCAAGGAATTGAGGTCATCCACAAGCATATTACCGGTTGATGCGCCCATAAATACTTTTACACCACATACATTGAGAGGATCTGTTTTGATAATCTCATCAATGTTATCATTTGACGCCCCCATGTAAAAAGAGTAGTTAGCCAGCGACTTTTGCGCAGCGAGTCTGTATTTATCTTCCAGCAGATCGTGGGTTAAAACAGGAGGAACAGTATTAGGCATCTCCATAAAGGAGGTAATCCCACCGGCCACTGCGGCTTTGCTCTCCGAGTGTATATCAGCTTTATGCGTCAATCCGGGTTCACGGAAATGCACCTGGTCGTCAATAACTCCGGGTAAGAGGTACTTTCCATTTATATCAATGACTTCAGCATCTTCTTCAACTTTCCCACTTTGGCCCTTGATAATTTTATCTATCCTGCTGTTCTTAATGATAAGTTCGCCATCGAAGATTTCCCCTTCATTTATGATCGTGGCATTGATAATATGGTACGACTTATTCATTTATTCTATTCCTTGCGATGCAGTTTCTTAATATTCATACATCGAAGATTGATCACACCAAAAATGGCCTCTTTGAATATGCCTGAACTCATTTTAGAAGTCCCTTCGGTACGGTCGGTAAATATAATAGGAACTTCAATTACACGGAAGCCAAGTTTCCAGGCAGTATATTTCATCTCTATCTGGAATGCATACCCTACAAATTTTATTTTATCAAGATTTATGGCTTCAAGGACCTTCCTTGTGTAGCATTTGAACCCGGCAGTTGTATCTCTAATCTTCATTCGTGTGACGAGCCGGACATAAGCCGATGCATAATAGGACATCAACACCCTGCCCATTGGCCAGTTAACAACATTAACGCCGTTTATATACCTGGAACCAATGGCAAGATCGGCCCCCTGATTGGAGCATGCATCATATAGCCTGAGCAGGTCATCAGGGTTATGGGAGAAATCAGCATCCATCTCAAATATATACTCATACCCCTTTTTCAAAGCCCATTTAAATCCATGGATATAGGCAGTTCCCAGGCCCAATTTCCCCTTTCTCTCTTCAATAAACAGGCGATCGGGAAATTCGCTGATCAAATTTTTAACAATTGCTGCTGTACCATCCGGTGAATTATCTTCAACAACAAGGACATTTAACTCTTTTTCAAGTGAAAACACCTTTCGGATGATCTTCTCGATGTTTTCTTTTTCGTTGTATGTTGGTATAATGATTAGACTGTCGGACACGGCTATAAATTTTGCTGCCTGTCAGGTGTTACACCTGACAGCACATGATTATTTTTTAAGAAACTTCAAATACACAGGCCTTTGATCACTGAATGTAACACTTACAATATAAAAACCGGTTGAAAAGTCGCTGACATTCACTTGAAAAGAGTTTTCTCCAATGGTTGTTTCAGCTCCTTTCTCAAAAACTTCATTTCCCATTAAATCTGAAATTTTAATATGAACAGAGCTTGAATTTTTGCAAACGAATTCAAGGTTCAGGTTATTGTTGGCAGGGTTAGGAAACAGGGTCATATCACTAACCAATAAACCGTCACCAATGCTGCTTGCATTGGTAAATGAGATGGTTACCGGATCCATTACGTTACCACTCAGGTCTTCCACATTTTGAACTGATGCCTCATATTCTTCATTTTCCATCTCAGAAACCGTCAGG
>JAUXII010000247.1 GCA_030621075.1 Lentimicrobiaceae bacterium | reverse complement strand
TTTCTGCTTGTATTAATTTTTGAAAGCAGCGTCATTTCCTTCAGGCCAGCGTTGAGCTTGCCCATTTGCTCAATAGATTTTGTTCCTGCATTTAGTTTCCCTGATATCATTATCAGTGTTTCCATTGTAACAGCATAGGCCCTTTCGGGGTCATCAAATGTATCTTCAATTCTGGGGGAGAAATAATCAACAGGCGAAAATTTGTTAAGTGGAACAAAAATAATAATGAGAATCAAGGCAACTGCAGCGACACTTCCAATAACAAACCAATTAATATTGAATGATCGTTTGGAAAATAATTGGGTATGTTCACCGATTCGGCTAAGGAGCTTTTCATCGAATTGAGCGTCCGGCAATTCCACTGAGGCGGCTTTTTTATGCGACTCAAATAATTTCTGATATATTTGCAGGTGATCGGGTACTTTTTGATGCAAAAAAAACTTTCTGATCTCCTCTTCATCTTTCAAAGAAGTATCACCGGCAAAGTATCTTTCCAATAATTCTTCAATTTTCGTATAGCTCATATTTATTCACTTTAATAAGGCCTTCTCTAACATTTTTCCTGGCCCTGGATAAGTTTACCCTGACTGCATTCATGTTTAATTCGGTAATCTCAGCTATTTCATCAAAGTCATAACCTTCTACATCACGTAAATGGATGATTATTTTTTGCAACTCCGGCAGCTTATTGATCAACGCTAATACATGATCCACCGAATCAGCATTCTCAGCATAACTGTATGGTGACATATGGTTAACTACCAGATCAGCACTTAATCCTTTCATTATTTTGTATCTTTTTGATTTCAGGATGTCAAAACACTTGTTTTTTGTGATGACCATTGCAAATGCTTCAATGCTTCTGTATTGCTGTAATTGATTTCGTTTCGACCACAATTTCATAAATACTTCCTGCACAACATCTTCTGCTTCCATATGATCAAT
The DNA here is from genome assembly GCA_030621075.1 of Lentimicrobiaceae bacterium. The sequence continues at coordinate 2,127 of JAUXII010000247.1, read as the reverse complement.
CAGTAACCTCAGGGCAAGCCTGTAGAGTCTGTTTTTTAAAGGAAGGACTTCTTTTTTGAACGCTTCAATGGTCATGTCATAAATAAGACGAAGAGTAATTAATAATATTACAGGAAAGGTAGAAAAAATTTTCGAGTCGGGTATACCGTATACGTAATACTATTAATGCAATGGGAATTCAAGTAGTTAGTGCAACAAGTTATGCTAACGATAAGTAATATCAAATTTGGATAGATAAGTTTTTTATCTATTTTTGTATGCTATTTGAAAAATCAAAAATAAATATTATTATTAACTAAAAATTAAAGTATATGTTAAAAGGACATCCGAAAGGACTATTAGTAGCCTTTTTTTCCAATATGGGAGAACGATTTGGCTTTTACACCATGATGGCAATCCTTGTTCTTTTTCTTCAGGCAAAATTTGGTTTATCCGAAGAAGAAGCAGGTATTTATTATAGTTGGTTTTATTTTGGTATATATGGTTTAGCTCTGGTTGGAGGACTTATTGCTGATGGAACTAACAAATATAAGCTGGTAATTCTTCTTGGAATTATTATTATGTTCCTTGGTTATGCGATTATGTTCATCCCCGGGTTGACTCTTCCGGTCACAATAATAGCGTTATTTACAATTGCCTTAGGTAATGGACTTTTTAAAGGTAACCTTCAGGCAGTTGTGGGGCAAATGTATGACAACCCGAAGTACTCAAAGGTACGCGATACCGCCTTTATGATCTTTTACATGGGTATTAATGTAGGTGCTTTTTTCGCTCCATTTGTTGCAACAGGAATAAGGAACTGGTTTCTGAAAACCCAGGGTTTTTTACATGATGGCAGTCTTCCTGCCATGTGCCATGCGTATAAAAACAAAACTTTAGGTGATGTTACAGCCTTCCAAACCCTTGCTGATAAAGTTAGTCTCAATGGAGCAGTTACTGATCTCGGAAATTTCGCTGACACTTATACTAATGCCTTCTCGGTAGGATACAATTATGCGTTTGGAATTGCTGCCGGAGCGATGATAATCTCACTCCTGGTTTATATAATATTTAACAAATATTTGCCGACTAAAGAGAGACAAGCTAAAGAGGTTACTGTTGATACGGCAACAACTGTGTCAAACAGAAAAGGTTTAAAAATGGGAAAAAAGCCAGCAGCTGTTATTGTATCATTTGTAATTGGAATCGCGGTTGCACTTGGGATTTACCTTCCTACGGGAAATATTGATATTGCCTTTGCAGTGGGTGTTTTTGTTGTTTTTGTTGCCTGGCTTCTTCAAATTTCAACAAAGGAAGAACGTCCACGAATATCAGCACTTCTATTAGTATTTCTTGTTGTGATCTTTTTCTGGATGTCCTTTCATCAAAATGGTTTAACATTAACATTTTTCGCTAAAGATTATACTGTAAAGGCAGTGGATCCTTTCACAAATATATTCTTCAATCTTAACTCCATTTTAGCATTTATTGGTGCTATTGCAGGATTCTTTATTATAGTTCTACGTAAAAAAATGCCTGAGAGGCTTATTGGACTTGCAATGCTATTGGGCTTAGGTTACTTAACATATTATTATGTTAATTCATATAATCCTTCATATGATCCTTTAGGTAATCCTTTAGGTAATCCTATTGAACCTGAGATTTTCCAATCTTTCAACCCGCTATTTATTGTCGCTTTAACATTTCCTGTTATGGCACTTTTCACGTGGTTGAGAAAGAGAAAAATTGAACCTTCTACTCCAAGAAAGATCGGTATTGGTATGATTATCGCCTCCCTTGGTTTTGTAGTAATTCTTGTAGGTTCACTTAACCTGGTTTCACCCCATGAATTACAATATGTCGATGAATTTGGAAAGTTACAATATAATCCGGTACCTGATTCTTCACGTGTAATGCCTTACTGGCTTATCAACAGTTATCTTATCTTAACTATTGCAGAGTTATTCCTTAGTCCAATGGGATTATCTTTTGTTTCAAAGGTAGCACCTACACGATTCCAGGGAGTTATGCAAGGTGGATGGCTGCTTGCAACCGCAGTTGGTAACAAGCTTTTGTTTGTTGGAAGTTTCTTCTGGGGTAAACTCGACTTATGGCAACTTTGGGCAATAGTTGTTGTTTGTTGCATTC
>JAUXII010000025.1 GCA_030621075.1 Lentimicrobiaceae bacterium | reverse complement strand
TATCAGGGTTTATGTTGTTATTGCTTGATTATCCACGGGTTACACCCGTAGCTATTCATGTTATATCCGCCTGGCGGATAAGATTGTCCGAAGGACAATAATATGAATAGCCCCGTGCGAAGCTCGGGGTTATCAATAGAGGTTCCAAAAACAACCACGAAGTGGGTTGAACTGATGAAACAATTACTAAGGGGAACTAATTAAGCTCCCTAAGATACATCTGTATCGTATTTTCCAGTCCCAGGTAAAGGGCGTTAGCAATGAGTGCATGTCCAATAGAAACTTCAAGCAAACCAGGAATATGAGTAGCAAAGTACTTCAGGTTATTCAGATCAAGGTCATGTCCTGCATTTATTCCAAGTCCGGCCTCACTGGCTCTGTTGGCAGCTAAAATAAATGGACTGATAGCCTGCTCACGGTTTTTGTGATATTGTATGGCATAGGATTCAGTATATAGCTCAACACGGTCAGTGCCACAATCCCCCGCATGCTCAATCATAAGCGGATCAGGGTCGATGAAAATTGATGTCCTGATCCCGGCCCCTTTAAATGTTTGGATAATATCTTTCAAAAAGGATGCATTCTCAATGGTATTCCATCCTGCATTAGATGTCAAAACACCTGGTGGGTCCGGAACCAATGTTACTTGTTCTGGCACTACATTCAGTACAAGATCCATGAAGGCTTTAGAGGGATACCCTTCGATATTGAACTCAGTTTTAACCAGTGGACGCAAATCCCTTACATCCTGATACCTGATGTGCCTTTCATCAGGACGTGGGTGAACGGTTATTCCCTGGACACCAAAACGCTGACAGTCTACGGCAGCCTTTAAAACATCTGGTACATTACCACCCCTGGCATTTCGCAAAGTGGCAATTTTGTTAATATTTACACTTAATCTGGTCATAAACCCTCCATAAATTTAAACCGACATAACGTTTCTTATGCAAATATAAACAAACCCCATGAAAAAATTAGTAAGGGCCTTATTCCCTTCCCAATAATAATTTTATCAAGCATTAAAAAAATTTGCATCTTTGCATTCATTGATATGACTATTATTGGTTTTTATTAATTATTAGGTTGCTTCGATGATTGCAAAAGAACTGATTAACGAAACTTTTCACCCTCTCAAGATTACTGATTCCGGGACAACAGCTTTGCTTTGGATGGATGAATACAAAGTATCTCATTTACCAGTAGTAGATGATAGAACATTGTTAGGATTAATTTCTGAAACGGAGATTTATAACCTATCTGACCCGGATAAGTCCGTTGGGAGCCTGTCGTCAGTTTTTGGTCGTGCTGCTGTTAACCAATTTCAACATGTTTATGATGTAATCAAACTGTTTGGTTCCATGAAATTAACGCTGCTCCCTGTAGTTGATGATAAAAACCACTATGTCGGGGTGATAACATTGGATCAATTGGTTTATAAATTCTCAAAACTTACTGCTATCTTTAATCCGGGAGGTATTATCATTCTTGAAATTAATGTTAATGATTATATCCTTACACAAATTGCGCAGATTGTTGAGTCGAATGATGCCAAAATCCTCAGTTTGTATTTAACCCCTCATGTTGACTCAACAAAAATGGAAGTAACCCTGAAAATTAATAAAAGAGATATCACCCCTGTTCTTCAAACCTTCAACCGGTACAATTATGTTGTAAAAGCTACTTTTTCGGAAGAGGATTTGTTTGATGACCTTCAGGATCGTTATGATTCTTTGCTTAGATATCTTGATGTGTAACCTCCATTGACAGAGAGCGTGTTAACCGTCTAACTTTTTATATCTTTGTTTTTTATTAATATAAATTCTGATCCAAATGAAAATCGGATTATTTGGAAAAACTTTTTCAATAGATCAAAGGAGATACTTGCAGCAAATGATTGATCAGGTTAAAAGATCAAACGTTGAGCTCATGGTGTATGAGTCCTATTATAAACTTATTCAAAAACATCTCCATTTTGAGAAACAAGTTAATTTGTTTCATGATCACCAGGATATTGTCGATAATATTCAATTCCTGATCTCAGTAGGAGGGGATGGTACATTACTTGATACCATTTCGCTTGTTCAAGATTCCGGAATACCGGTGCTTGGTGTTAATATGGGGCGCATGGGGTTCCTTTCAAGTGTCTCTAAAGATGATGGTGTTGCTGCTATTGATGCTTTAATAAGTAACCGGTTTAAGATTGAGCAGCGGAGCCTGATCCGCCTGGAAACGGAAATAGGGATTTTTGGGGAGATGAATTATGCTTTAAACGAATTGAGTGTGTATAAGAAAAACCCTCATTCGATGCTTACTATCAGGGTTTTTGTAGATGATTTATTTCTGAATTCATATTGGGCCGATGGCTTGATAATTGCTACTCCTACCGGCTCTACGGCTTACTCATTAAGTTGTGGCGGGCCTATTGTTGTGCCCGGTTCTAAGAATTTTACGATTACCCCTATTGCAACACACAATTTAACCGTGCGACCTATCGTTATACCAGACAAATGTGTTATCAGGATTAAAGTTGAGGGAAGAGAAAAAAAAATATTTGTAAGCCTTGATTCACGCTTTGAACTGATCGATTCATCGATCGAACTAAAAATCCTAAAAGAAAATTTCTGCATCAATATGATACGATTGGAGTCAGAAAATTTTTATAAAACAATTAGGGAAAAACTTAATTGGGGAAGAGATATTCGTAACTAAGCATGATTTATTGCCAATTCATTTAAAAAAGCTTAAAAAAATTGATACTTTTGCCCGCTAATAATTATTAATGAAAAAGTTTTTCATTATACAGATCATTATTCTTTCAACAACACTTTCATTTGCCCAGCGCGGTGAGATAGGGGTTTGGCTTGGGGGGTCTTATTATGCCGGCGACCTTAATCCCAATAAACCATTGTTAATGACGAGGCCCTCTTTTGGTGTTGTTTACCGGCATAATTTTACAACCAGAATTGCTATTAGGGCTGGTGGATATTATGGTACTCTTATTGGCGATGATTCAAAAGCACAGTTTATTACAGAAAGAGGCCTTTATTTTAAATCAACTATTATTGATGGGTCTTTATTAATTGAATTTAATTTTTTGGATTATTTTATCGGAAGTAAAAGAAATTATTATTCAACATATATATTCAGTGGAATTTCAGGATTTTATTTTAACCCCAAGGCTGAAGATGGCACTGTGTTGAGGAATATCGGGACTGAAGGGCAAAATAAACCGGAAATTAGTGAAAGAACTCCTTATGGTATGTTTTCAGCCGCTTTGCCTTTCGGTGTCGGCTTTAAGTATAGCATGAATGATAAATTAGGATTGTCTCTGGAATGGGGCATGAGAAAAACAATAACTGATTATTTGGATGATGTAAGTACAACCTATTTTTTTGAAGGAGATAATACCACACAAAATTATTATGCCGATCCAACAGGTAGGGTTTCATTTCCTGAAAGAGAAGATGTTGAAACATATGTTCAACGTGGTGATTCACAAAGTAATGACTGGTATGCTTTTGTTGGTGTAATCGTTACTTATAAAATTAGTTTTTATGATCAGAAAAAGTGCAGAGATCAGGATTTTAAACCACGTTATTACAACGCAATTGATTAGACGAAAACAACCTAACTGGTATTGGTGAAGATGAGTAGTAAAGAAAAAATAAATAGGGAAACTTTACCGGCTCATATTGCAATTATAATGGATGGTAATGGTAGGTGGGCTAAATTGAGGGGGAAACCACGGATATTTGGCCATGAAAGCGGTGTACAAGCTGTGCGTGAAACAATGGAAGCGGCAGCTGAACTTGGAGTGAAATATTTAACTATGTATGCCTTTTCTACTGAGAATTGGAACCGCCCACGGATTGAAGTAAATGCATTAATGAAGTTACTCGTGAAGTCTATTCGTTTAGAAACGAAAACGTTACAAAAGAAAAATATTCGCCTGCAGGCGATTGGCGATCTTCATAGCCTTGGCAGAACTGGTTATAATGAATTGATGACAGCTATTAATAAAACAGCTCAGAATACTCGAATGACGCTTATTTTGGCACTGAGTTACAGCGCACAATGGGAAATAGTTCAGGCTGTGAAATCAATTGCAGAAAAAGTGAAAAATAATAAATTGGCTGTTGCTGAAATCAATAAAGAGATTTTTTCTGCACACCTTACAACAGCCTCTTTCCCTGATCCGGACCTACTTATACGTACCGGTGGCGAATCCAGGATCAGTAATTTTTTATTATGGCAAATCGCTTATACTGAATTATATTTTACATCCGGGTTATGGCCCGATTTTAGGAAAGAAGACCTGTATGAAGCTATTATAAATTATCAAAGCAGAGAAAGAAGGTATGGCATGACTCATGATAAGGGTGTGTAAATAAAATGTAATGGAAATAAAATATTTTATCATATGGGTTTTTTTGGTAGTAGCTACTGTTGCTACTGTCCAAGGCCAGGTTTCTCTTGGAGACGATCTTTCTGAGGTAGATTATTCAAAACCCAGGGAATATGAAATCGGGGGTATAACCATTTCAGGAGTTCAATACCTTGATAATAATGTGTTAATTATGTTATCAGGATTGTATGTTGGAGGAGAGATCATGGTACCGGGTGATAATATATCTGATGCCATTCATAAACTATGGGATCAGGGCCTATTTGAAAATATACGAATTACGGCAACAAAAATCCAGGACGATTATATTTTTCTGGATATCAATCTGAAAGAGCGAGCCCGCCTCTCAAAATTTTCATTTTCAGGGATAAACAAATCCGATGCTGATAATATTCGTGACGATATTAAACTGGTCTCAGGTGACGTAGTAACAGAAAATTTGATTATCCGATCCACCAATTTTATTAAAAAGTATTATACAGATAAAGGATTTCTGGATACAGAAGTTAATATTATCCAAACTCTTGACACCTCAAAGGCAAATCATGTAATCCTTGATATTCAGATTGAAAAAAAGGATAAAGTAAAAATATATCAAATTAATATATTTGGGATTGATAACCTGACTGAGGCTCAGGTTGAAAGAACATTTAAATCAACCAAAGAGAAAAGTGTTGTTCAACCCATGGATTATACTGATACGCTACTCATCTCCACCCTCGAAGCATCAATGGGGCTTGATATGATCGATGTAGTGAATAATACCGGACAATATTTTTCCGATAACATGAAACTCAGGATCTTCAAATCGTCAAAATATATTGAAGAGGACTTTAAAGAGGATAAACTTAATCTTATCAAGAAATATAATCAGCTGGGATTTAGAGATGCTGTGGTCATTAAAGACTCGGTTTATAAAAACCCTGATAATACGATTTCAGTTGATGTATATATCGATGAAGGCAGTAAATATTATTTTCGGCATATTACCTGGATAGGAAATACGAAGTATACAGCCCGACAACTTAATTCAATTTTAAAGATTGAAAAAGGAGATGTGTACAATTTGGATGTCTTAAATACGAACTTGTCTTTTAATCCCAATGAACTGGATGTTAGTTCATTATACCTGGACGATGGATATCTTTTTTTCCAGATTGATCCGGTGGAGGTGTTAGTTGAAAATGATTCGATTGACATTGAAATGCGTATTTATGAGGGCAAGCAGGCTACCGTTAGCAAGGTTTCCGTTAAAGGAAATACCAGGACCAACGATCATGTGATTATTAGAGAATTACGTACCAAGCCAGGTCAATTATTTAACAGGTCTGATATTATCCGTACAACACGTGAACTGGCTCAATTACGATATTTTAACCCCGAAACCATCAATCCTGTCCCAATGCCTAATCCGGCAGATGGTACAGTTGACATTGAGTATGAGGTGGAAGAAACATCCGCTGATCAGGTGGAGTTATCAGGAGGATGGGGTTATGGAAAGGTTATTGGAACAGTAGGAGTTTCATTTAATAATTTTTCTATTAATGATGTTTTCAAAAAGCATGCCTGGCGCCCTGTCCCTTCTGGCGATGGACAGAAATTGTCGTTTAGATTACAATCATATGGTAAAGGGTATATAAGTTACAATATGTCTTTTACTGAGCCCTGGCTGGGTGGCAAAAAACCAAACTCTTTTACAGTTTCGTATTTCCATTCATTGTACTCAAATGGATTACCAAAGGATGATATTGGACGCCAGTCATTTCTATTGGATGGGTTGGTGTTCTCATTGGGGAAAAGGCTGACATGGCCGGATGATTTTTTTACTCTCGTCCAAAGCGTAAGCCTCCAATGGTATAAGCTTAAAAATTATACGAGTGTCTTTTCATTCGGAACAGGTACAGGCAATTATAATAATTTTGCATATATAGTAACACTTGCCAGAAATTCCATCGATGCGCCCATCTTTCCTCGTTCAGGTTCAGAAATATCCCTCACCATGGAGTTAACACCTCCGTATTCCTGGTTTGATAATACAAATTATGAACTGTTATCTGATACTGAGAAGTACAAATGGGTTGAATATCATAAATGGTACTTCAAGGCTTATCTGTATAAAAAAATAGTTGGTAATCTGGTAGTTGCACTCAAATTCAGGTATGGGTTCCTTGGAGCGTATAATAAGACAATTGGAGTTACACCTTTTGAAAGATATTACCTGGGTGGTGACGGGCTGTCGGGTTACAACAATATGGATGGAAGAGAGATCATTGGTTTTAGAGGTTACGCTAACGAATCATTAACGCCACAATATTACAAGGACCATAACCAGGGAGCAACAATATATAGCAGGAATACACTTGAGCTAAGGTATCCTGTTTCATTGAACCCCAGTGCAACCATCTATGCCTTAGCGTTTCTTGAAACGGGTAATTCATGGTCGGATTTTGACTCGTTTAACCCGTTTTCTCTGTATAGAGCTACCGGCATTGGCATCCGGGTCTTCCTCCCGATGTTCGGGTTACTTGGTCTTGACTGGGGGTATGGCATCGATCCGGTTCCTGGTCTGCCCAATGCCAATGGTGGTCAGTTCCACTTTTCCATCAATTCATCAATCGATTAGTTTGGTATAGTTTTTGAATCCTTTTATTATATATATATTATTTTTGTTTAGGATGAATTATTCGCATAATTACTAATAATATCAAAATTTATTTAAAATATTATTTGGAGGTCATATGAAAAAATTAGTTTTAATAGCAGTCATGATCCTTAGCATTTTTGCTTTTGCCACTGCTCAGAAATTTGCTTATGTTGATACAGATTATATCCTGGAAAATATTCCTGAATATAACGATGCCAAGGTTTTACTGGATGACTTGGCCGAACAATGGCAACACGAAATTGAAGAGAAATATGTGGAAATAGATCAGCTTTACAAGGCATACCAGGCTGAAGCCGTCTTGTTACCAGAGGATATGAAGAAGAAAAAAGAAGATGAGATTATTAAAAAGGAGAAGGCAGTGAAAGAATTGCAACGGCAGAAATTTGGTCAGGACGGGGAATTATTCAAAAAACGTCAGGAATTGGTTAAACCAATACAGGAGAAGATTTACAATGCCATTGAAGAAATGGCTGTGCAACGTAATTTTGCAGTTATTTTTGATAAATCAGGAAGCCTGACCATGCTTTTTTCAGATGCAAAATATGATTTAAGTGACGATGTATTGGATAAATTAGGATATAGTTATAACACAAGGTAATAATTTTTTCTATCAATTGCTATAAATACGTATTGTTCATCTCATTTATTTATATATTTGTCCCTCCTTTATTGTAACCATTTAATATTATAAAGCATACTATGAAAAAAATTGGAAAAGTATTATTTGTTGCTGTTGTGTTATTTTTGATGGCAGGTACATTATCAGCCCAAAATGAAGAAAAATTTGGTCATTTGGATTTTGCTGAATTGTATAACGCTATGCCTGAACTTGACTCTGTTAAAATCCAGTA